>JBBQPV010000377.1:0-2989 GCA_038216925.1 Bdellovibrionia bacterium | reverse complement strand
GTATGTTTTATAAAGTAGATGATTACTGTGAAAGTTATGTGGATTACGAGCAGATGGTTCCACTGAATTTTACTCTATCCGCTAAGGAAACCAAGCAGCTTAAAGAAGTGAGGATGTTTTTTGATTGGAAGACACAGAAAGCAAATTACTGGGAGCAAAGGGTAACCGCTGAAGACGGAAAAAAAGAAACCAAGAAGGACTGGGAGCTCATTCCATTTTCTCAAAACATTTATACCGCGTTACAATATATTAGAGTATTTCAACTGCAAGATGGTAAGACGTACACCTATCATGTCAGTGACGACGGCCACACCTGGGACGTTAAGGCTACCGTTGTGCGCAGAGAAATCTTGAAGACTGATTTAGGAAATTTTAAATCTGTTGTTGTTCACCCTGAAGTCTCCACCGGCGGAATTTTGAAACCCATGGGTGAAGTTCTTTTTTGGTTTACAGATGATGACCGCAAATTTCCCATAAAGTTTGAGTCTAAAATCAAAATTGGAAAAATTGTCGGTTACTTGAAAGCCCTTGAAAAAGGGAATCCATAGTAGAGATGCCTGACAAGATTTTAGTAATTCAAACGGCGTTTTTAGGTGACTTATTTCTTTCTATTCCTCTGCTAAAAGCGATTAAAATAACTTACCCGACATCCAAGCTGGCTCTTCTTTGTAGAGTTGGTTTTAAGAATTTCTTCTTAAAATATAACATTGTGGATGAATGTTTTGAAGTTGATAAAAAAGATAAAGAGTCCATAGCTCGGGGATTTAAATCCATAAAAAACTTTCGCCCGGACTTAGTTATTTCTCCCCACCAGAGTTTTCGCACAGCATTGTGGGTAAAAGAATTGGGGGCCAAGGATTCCGTTGGATTTTATAAGCTTTGGAATTTCTGGGCATTTAAAAAAAGAATCAAAAGAAATCCGGGCCTGCATGATGTCGAAAGACAGCTTTCATTACTCATCCCGCTGGGAATTGACGTTAAAAGTTTTTCGATGGACGTGAAATACCCTCGCATACTCCCACACGGATCCGCTAGATTTTCTAATCTTCAACATGCCATAGCACTGGCGCCGGGCAGTCAATGGAAGACAAAGAGATGGACAATTGAAGGCTATATCCAGTGTTGCGGGGAATATTTAAAGAGGGGTAAAACCGTCGTTCTGGTGGGCGCTCCCGACGAAACAGAAATTGGAAGAATTATCGCGGAAAAATATCCAGCGGTATTAAATTACATTGGCACCACTTCAATAGACGAACTCAGTCAGCTGCTCCATAAGTGTGAACTCCTTATCAGTAATGACAGCGGGGCCATGCATGTGGCGTCCCTCGTAGGCACTCCTGTGGTGAGTGTATTTGGGCCAACGGTTCCCGCGCAGGGGTATGCACCGTGGAATAGTAAATCGGTGATTGTTGATGTGCCTCTACCTTGCCGGCCGTGTGGCGCACACGGACATGACGAGTGCCCCATCGGCACACATGACTGTATGAAAAAAGTTTCTGCGGAAAGTGTGATAGCTGCAGCGGACAGGCTCCTGAAATGAAAATCGCATTTGATGCCACCACCGTAGCTTTTGAGAAAAAAACCGGCACTGGTGTTTACTGCGAGGAATTAATCAAAGCCTTTGAAAAGCGGTTTCCAGAGGATCATTTTTTCCACACATACAGATTAACTAGAGCGATGAAAGGGGCAAAATATTTTTTACCCCTAGGTCCCCATGCTAAGCGGCAAATATTTCAAGATCCCTGGACTGTATTCAGGGGCTTTCAATACGACATTTTTCATGGCCTTAATGCGCGACTGCCATTTTTAAAAGGAGCTATAAAAGTGGTGACTATTCAGGATTTATTTTCCATCTACGGACATTTTTCAGAGGAGAAATTCAAAAAAGTTCAAAAGGCTCATATACTAAAAACTCTTTCCCGTGCTCATCACGTCATTACTTCGGCTACTTACACCAAGCGCCAGCTTGTTGAAAAAATGGGATTTGATGAAAATAAAATTTCCGTGGTGGGTTTAGGCGTCAGGGCAGAATATTTACAGCCATTTGAACTAGCTAAGGAAAAAAAATCCGTTAGGGAGAAGTTTAATATCAAAAAGCCTTTTTTTCTGTTTGTAGGGACCTTGGAGAAAAGAAAAAATATTGAAGGGGTTTTAACTGCCTTCCACAAGTTTAAAGTCAAAGACCCCTCTCATCAGTTGGTGCTTATTGGTCAGCCCGGTTTTGGTTATGATTCTATTCAGAAAAAAATCCTTGAACTAAATCTTTCCGAAGATGTGGTGCAGCTGAGCTTTATGGAGGAATCAGACTTGGCGAGTTTTTATAGATCTTGCGCTGGACTTTTATTTTTGTCTTGGGAGGAGGGATACGGAATTCCCGTCATTGAAGCTATGGCTTGCGGTGCGCCGGTGATTTCCAGTCACACGACATCTTTACCGGAAGTGGGAAATGGATTTTCTTTTCTTGTGTCTCCCGAGAAACCCGATGAAGCGGTTTTATGGATGGAAAAATTAGTTAAACCGGAGAATTCTTTAAAAGATGAAATCACCCGAGGTCAGAAATATGCTCGCACCTTAACTTGGGAAAAAGTTGCCGTTGAGAATAAAAAAGTCTATGAAAAGATCCTTCACTCGTTGTCATAATCCTTAGGTTGAATCCCGTACTTTCTAATTTTTCGAAGTAGAGTATTTTTTGGAATATTAGCATGTGCAACGGTTTGATTAATTTTTCCTTTGTTAGCCTTCAACGCATTAATAATAAATTGTTTTTCTGAACTCTCTTTAAAGACATCATAATCTAAAAGACCAGATGTAGAAGTGGACGCGCCAGATTTTAAATTAAACACCATGTGGTTAGCGTTACGTTTAATATTGTCCGGTAAACTCTCAAAGGTGATGGTGTTGGAATTTTCCATGATAAAGCAGTGCTCAATGACGTTTTCAAGTTCCCTGATATTTCCAGGCCAAGAGAAACTCACAATTGCAGCCATGG
>JBBQPV010000376.1:0-3001 GCA_038216925.1 Bdellovibrionia bacterium | reverse complement strand
CGCAGCCATTATTGTGGGCACTTAACCGCTAAAGAAGCTGGAGAACGGGTCACACTGATGGGGTGGGTCCACACCAGGCGAGACCACGGTGGCCTGGTTTTTATAGATTTACGAGACAGAGAAGGATTAACTCAAGCGGTTTTAAATCCCCAAGGCGCAGGGCTGGAATCCGCAAAGGATCTACGTCGGGAATTTGTTGTTGGTGTGACAGGAATAGTTAAAAAGCGTCCAGATGGAATGACAAATCCAAAAATAAAAACTGGTGAAATCGAACTGGTTGTTGATGATCTAAAAATATTATCCACCTCTGCCACTCTTCCATTTGATCCGGATGATTCCAACGTGAATGAAATGCTTCGATTAAAATACCGCTACCTAGAACTGCGCTCTCCGGAATTGCAAAAAAAACTTTTTATGCGCTCACGCTTTTGTAATTTAGTAAGAAATTTCTTTGAAAAAAATGGTTTCGTCGAGGTAGAAACTCCCATTTTATGGAAAAGCACTCCTGAGGGCGCAAGGGATTATCTCGTTCCTTCTCGAGTTAATCCTGGAACGTTTTATGCCCTTCCCCAATCTCCTCAGACATTAAAGCAGCTTCTCATGATTTCAGGCTTTGATAAGTATTATCAAATCGCCAGATGTTTTAGAGATGAGGACTTAAGGGCGGACCGTCAACCGGAATTCACTCAAGTTGATGTGGAGATGTCATTTGTTGATGCAGATGAAATCATTGATATTAATGAGCGCGCCATGGCGGAAATTTGGCAAGAAATAAAAGGTGTGAAAGTTAAAGTTCCGTTTCCACGCTTATCATTCAAAGAAACCATGGATAGATTTGGCAATGATAAGCCGGACACACGATTTGGTATGGAGATAAAAGAGCTCACACATTTTGGTGAAAAGTCGGGTTTTAAAGTATTTGAAGAAGCCATTGCAAGAAAAGGTGTTGTCCGAGGAATAAACGTTCCCGGTGGGGCAAGGTTTTCAAGAAAAGATTTTGACGATCTTACTGATATGGCCAAGAAAGCAGGGGCCAAAGGACTTATTTGGATTAAATGGGATGATACGGGATTTAATTCGCCGATCAGTAAGTTTTTTACCCCGGAAAAGCTGCAGGGAATGTGCGAGGCCGTTGGTGGAAAAAAAGGGGATTGCGCATTAGTTATTTCCGATGAATTTGAGATAGCGGCGCGCACCTTAAGTGTGCTTCGTCTCCATTTAGGTCAAAAACTAAAGCTCATTGACACTACTAAAGATAATTTTTTATGGGTGACGGATTTTCCCCTTTTGGAATTTGATCCGGTAGCAAAGAGATGGAATGCCCTTCACCATCCATTCACGTCTCCCCAAGACGGGGACATGGAAGCTTTTATGTCTGGAGATCCGGAAAAAATGGCTGCGGTTAAAGCCAAAGCCTACGATTTAGTTTGTAATGGGTATGAAATTGCCGGCGGGAGCATTCGAATTCACCAAGAAAAAGTTCAAGAGGCCATGTTTAGAGCACTGGGAATTTCAAAAGAGGAAGCCCAATTAAAATTTGGATTTTTCCTTGAAGCTTTGAGCTATGGAACTCCTCCCCATGGGGGAATCGCCTGGGGCGTTGACAGGACAGTGATGATATTGGCGGGTACAGAGGCCATTAGAGAAGTGATTGCATTTCCCAAAACTCAAAAGGCCACTTGTCAGATGTCTGACACTCCAAGTGAAGTGACTCGGGATCAACTTGCAGAACTTTCAATTAAAGTGCAGTTGGCGCCCATATGAAAACAGCCATTATCGTCAACCCGTTTTCTGGAGGGGGAAGAACGGCGAGGATGTGGGCGGAGAGAAGAGATGAAGTGCGCACCCGCCTGGGTCTTCTTCAAGAACTCACCACTAAAAGCGCCAATGATGCCACAAGACTTGCTACTGAAGTGGCCCATTCCGATATTGATCTCCTTATTGTCGCCGGCGGCGATGGAACAATAAACGAGGTGGTGAATGGATTATTTAATGAAGATAATTCGGCCATCAATCCAAATTTAAAACTAGGAATTTTAAGTACGGGGCGTGGTTGCGATTTTATTAGAAGCGTGAATATTCCCGGTGACGCTCGAGAAGCGGTTGATGTTTTAGTTAATCCACAAATCCAAAAAGTCGATGTAGGTGTCTGTTATTTTAAAGATGAATTTGGAAGAGATAAAAAAAGATTTTTTGTGAACATTGCTTGTGCTGGGGTGGCGGGCAGAGTAGCCAGACAAGTGAGTCACACACCGAGGTTTTTGCCTGCCGGTATTGCCTACTTTGCAGCAGTGATTTCTAATTTTGTAACCTACAGGCCCCAACTCATGAAAGTGTCCGTGGATGAGAAAGAAGTTTTTGACGGAGCTTGCGTCAACGTGTTTGTTGCCAACGGAAGTTATTCGGGCTCCGGAATGTGATGGGCACCCACGGCACAGGTAGACGACGGTTTATTTGATATCATCATTGGTGAGCCCACACCAAAACTTACAACTATTTTGCAGCAACATAAACTTTACGACGGGTCATTTTTGGAGCTCCCTGGAATTCATCATTATCAAGGTAAGAAAATCGTAGTGGACACAGCTGAGGACGTGCTTTTAGAAATTGACGGTGAGCAACCGGGACTTGCGCCAGCGCTCTACACCATTTTACCCAAGGCACTTAATTTAGCCGTTGGACCTTAAAAAAGGAGGCGTTTTCAGCCTCCTTACGCGATTAAAAATTATTTTATTCTTTTATATACAAGTTCCATCATTTTAAATTCTTTCCCATCGGCACCGGGAGTAAACATTGAAAATGTGGAATTATTAGCATCGGTCATTTTCCACTCGGTATGATAATTCATAGTTTTGGTTGGAGACATGGGACATGAAAATGAGCCCGAGTCCGTGAGGGTTTGCGTTGCTGAATCATAGGCCGCAGTTCCTTGCATGAAACCGGTTGCCATATTGTCAACCCAAAGAGTTTCATATTTTCCTTTGAGATTGTCATATCCAAC
>JBBQPV010000375.1:0-3007 GCA_038216925.1 Bdellovibrionia bacterium | reverse complement strand
CCTCATAGAAACCTAATTGGGGCAGTTCTAAAACGACGTTACTTCTGTCCTGAAGACGCATGACGATGCGCTCTCCGTGAGAAGTGGGAACAGTGCTCACACGAATATCAATGTCTTTCCCTGCCATCTTGATAGGAATTCGGCCGTCTTGGGGAAGCCGCTTTTCTGCAATATTGAGAGTGGCCATAACTTTTACGCGGGAAGTGATGGAATTTTGTAATTTTTTTGGCGGCTTAAAAATATCATAGAGAACACCGTCGATGCGGAAACGCACAACCATGTCTCTTTCATAGGGTTCAATGTGAATATCCGAAGCTTTTTCTTTCACCGCTCGGAATAAAAGCGAATTTACGAGCCTGATTACTGGGGCGTCATCATCGGTGGCTTCTAGAAGATCAATGGGCTCGTCAAAATCGTAATCCCCATCTTCCATGCCCTCTACACTTTCATAGACAGCAGTTGATTTTTCATAAACTTTATTAATGGCATCTTGAATTTTTGAGCTGGCGCAAACCAGAGGAATAACTCTCTTGTTAAAAAGTGTTCTCATGTCATCTAAGATTTTGTAATTAAATGGGTTGGAGGTGAGCATCCGCACCCCATCGGTATCATTCTTAAAGGGCAGAACTCCAAATTGTTTCGCGTAATTAATGGGAATATGTCTTACAAGTTCTACAGAAATATCATTCACAGGAATGTCTTTTAAAAATTCTAACTTTAAATGGGCACACATGAGTTGAAGTGCCTCATCTCCACTGGTGGGAGTGATTTTTACAAATCGTTCTCCCAATTTTTCTCCATGACTGTCCGTCTGGCCCAGAATTTCATGGACCTGTTCCTCAGTCATGGAAGTGTTTTTTATTAAAAGTGCGTGTGCGGCATCAGCCATTATATTTTCCTATTTAATTTTTTGAGGTTTCCCATTTTGCTCTAACCTTAACTGATCTACTAGATCCCCGTTGACGTCTTTTCCGCCCATGTCACGCTCGATAAAGTTTAAGCGCTCTTTCATTTTTGCTCGCACCAATTCCGCCGAGACTTCACTATTGCGAACGATGCGAGGTGTGAGGAACATCATCAAATTTGTTTTCTTTTGATCTACGGTTTTAGATTTAAAGAGCCATCCTAAAATTGGAATGTCTCCTAAGAGAGGAACTTTGGTAATTTTCACAGATTCCTCATCTCTCATTAATCCACCAAGGACAATTGTGTCCCGATCTCTCACAATGACATTGGTTTTTGCATTCCGCTTTGTCAAGGATATGGCATTATCATCTAAGTTTTTTGCGTTGACCCTGTCAGCCCCAATACCCTTGATTGTTTGAACAATTTCAAGGCGCATGGCGTTTGATCCGGGACTGATATGGGGCTTAATATTTAATTTAATAGTCGCATCTTCACGAGTTTGGGATGTGGTGGTGCCGGCCGCCGTTGAAACAGTGCTGCTTCCTACGGGAACGGTAGATCCCACTTCAATTTCTGCTTCTTCATTGTCCAGGGCCATAATCTGCGGAGTACTTAAAATATTAGTGTCAGTGATTTGAGAGAGAAAATTTATGAAACCCACTAGGGAAGGCACACTCACCGCAGCTGTTGAGCCCGGGGGAGTGATGGACACGGGACTTCCTCCTCCAAAACTTAAAATACCTCCGTTGTCAGAGCCGATATCAAAAAAGCTTTTTGCACCACCGGGAGTGGCAAAACCACTTCTTCCCGCAATGCCTCCTGCAGCAAAATTGTAATAATTGATTCCCCAACCTTTGGTATTTTGCACGTTGAGTTCCATTATGATTCCTTCAACGTAAACTTGATCTCGGGGAACGTCTAACTTTAATAAAATATTTCCCACGACGTCATAGTCTTGTTTACTGGCGGTGATGACTAAAGAATTAGTTGTTTTATCCGCCACAATTTTTACATCTCCGCTAAATATATTTACTTTCTGCGGGGCCGCTTGAATTCCAAAAGGGGAGGCTGGTGCCGAAGATGTAGAAGTCTGCGCCAAACCAGAAAGAGTTTGGGCAATTTTTTCCGCATCTCCAAATCTTACGTAATAAACAAAAACTCCACCGGCATCTTCAGGCCGGATTCTAAAATCTAATTTTCGAACCAGTTTTCTGATTTTATCAATACCTTGGTTATTGCCCACAACAATGAGAGTATTGGTGCGCTCATCGGGGATCACCAGAGAATAGGCGTCACTTCCAGTGCCGCTGCCAGAGCCGCCAACGGGATTAAAGCGGGGAATTCCAGTAGCAAAACCGCCGCCCTGATTATTGGTGGATTTTCCTTTATTAATTATTTGATCTACTGTTTTAGCAAGTTCTGAAGCTTTTGCGTATTTTACTCTGATGACTTCCAATTGTTCTTCAAACCCTGGGACGTCAAGTTGTCTTAATATTTTCATGATGCGCTCAATATTACTTCCGTAGTCAGAAATAATAAGAGTGTTGGTGGGTTCATAAGGACGAAGTTCTCCAAGTCTTGATTGTAAAATCGGCCCAAGGTTATTCACCACATCTTTTGCCTGGATGTATCTGAGTTGAATAATTCTTGTGATCATATTGTCTGTATTGGGAGAGTATCCGCCTGTGTAAGTATCTAAATTATCTCTCACAGCATTTTGCGCCTGCTTCACTTTTAGGAATTTTCCTGAAGGCACAAGAGTATACCCGTTGATGGCAAGGGCTGACAAAAACGCTTTATAAGCTTCCGCTACTGTAATCCTTGACGGCGCTATGATGGTGATTTTTCCTTTAACGGAAGGTTCCAAAATAAAGTTTTTCCCTGTGAGTTCAGAAATAGCTTTTACAATGTCTCCGATTTCAGCGTTGGGATAGTCAAAGCTGTCGATGAGATCAGGAAAGTTTGCATCGGTGATGTCTTTATCAGAGACATCAACCATGTTTTTCTTTTGTGTTAATAAATTAGGCGGTTCTTTTCTATTTTTTCTTTGAGAAGGTTTTGCCGCACTTCTTCCTCCCACATCTCCGCCTGTGTCAGTTGG
>JBBQPV010000374.1:0-3008 GCA_038216925.1 Bdellovibrionia bacterium | reverse complement strand
TAGTGAGTTTTGTCAGAAAAGTAAGACAATCCTAGATTTTTTTTCAGTTGGGCTCGCCAGTTTTCCTGACTGGGAACGCAGATCAACAATTTGGGCGAGTGAATTTGTTTGAGAAATTCCACAGGTTTTTCTATGTGTTCTAAAATGTGAGACATGATAACAGTGTTAAAGCCTGTCTCTCGCCTAAGCTGTTGATAATCCATCTTAAAAATATCGCCGTTTTTGAAACTAACCTTTGCAGACTGGTGTGGAGACGGCGGGCTGTGGTCAATTCCCAGACCACCTTTTATGATGGGCTCTATTGTTTTAAGTATTTTTCCAGTCCCACAGGCAATATCAAGAACAACGTCGTCTTTAGTCACATTGTTGAGAAAAAAATCAGATCTAAAATTAAATATATTTTTGGGGTGAAGGCCTCCAAAGGCCCGTATGCCTAATCGATCAACAAACCATTCATTAAATCTAAAAAAAGACTTCAAATAAAATTTTAAAATCAATTTGTAGATTTTGATCATTTTCTTAAGGCCCTCACATAGTAGCCCGTTGTCAGATCATTTTTGAAAGGAAAATTCCGGTCTAGAGTTTTTAAAACGGGGAGAAACACTCGTCTAATGAGAGCGCGAGTGATTTTCAAAAAGACGGGAACTTTACCCGATTTATCAAAATGGAGAAAACACCACATCTCATGGAGATCGCAAAATACGGCTAGTGCGCCCCCCATAGGCGCAATTTGAATTTTTTCAAAGCCAGCTTTTAAAAGTTCCTTTTCAATTTTATTGGGAGTCCACCTTTGAAAGTCATGGGGATCGGCATGGACTCCATATAAAAAAGGCATGGTCATAATTATTTTAGCGCCCGTTTTAAGCACACGTGCACATTCTGCAAGGACAACTTCTGGATTTTCTAAATGTTCGGCAACTTCAGACAGAAGAATCACATCAAATTGCGCGCTATCCACTGGAATTTTCTCAGCGGAGCAGTGAAAATCCGGCTGAGTTGAAGCGTCAATGCTTAAATACTTCCATTGAACAGACGGTCCGCTTGGTGGACGAAAATTCCCCCGAGGGTTGGATTTTTTTCCGCCCACATCAAGCACAAGGCCAGAAAAATTCTCCGCTGCGAGCATTTGGTCAAGATAAAGCCGTCTGAAACTGATGTGCATGGGGTCAAAGATTAGCATCAATACCTCTATTGTCAATTTTTTCACTTGGATAAAGACAGATCCAGTAGCATAGTTTTGTAGGGGTGTGATTATTGATATTTCCGTAGTGGAACCAGAAAATTTAGATTTTAAATCCCATGCCCATCTTTTACAAACAGCTTTCCAGGAAGTTTTAAAAGGTACTGGGGAAGAGTCGACATTATCGCCGGAATTTTTCCGCTGGAAATATAGCGGGCCCATTGCCCCTGCCAAAATCGCGATTATTAGAGAGAATGGAAAAATGGTGGCGGCGAACTCCATGTTTGCGTTTGATATCATTTGGAAAGAAAAAATAATACGAGGGTGGCAGTCCGGGGATACTGCTACATTGCCCGAAGCCCGCGGGAAAGGATATTTTGTAAAATGCATCCAAGCGTTAGGGGACACCCTCAAACCTAATGAAATTTTTTTTGGATTTCCCAATGGAAGCTCTATCCGCGGATTAGAGAAGGCAGGGTGGAAGGAAAGATATATAATGCCCGCGTGGGCTCGAGTTATTCCACCACTTACTAAAACCGATCCAAATGTCACACAAATTAAAGAATTTGATCAGGAACATGATTTGCTATTCAAAGCCTATGCAAAAAGTCCTCTGCCGATGATTGAGAAAACCTCCGCCTATATGAACTGGCGCTATATGAAACATCCGGTCGGTCAATATAAGGCCTTCGCCTATAAAGGTTCTCAAAACGTTGACGGAGTTATCGTCCTTAGAAAAGTCAGTGGTTTTGATAGAAAAATGGCTGTGATTTTAGATTTGATTGCTATTAATCCAATAGTTGAAACCAAGCTCTACAAGTTTGCTGCGAGCTGGGCCGCCGAGAATAATTTATGGCCAACAATTACGCTGACCACAAATTTAAATTATTCAAGGGGTCTCAGAAATCTTTATTTCCCCGTGCCGTCTAAATTAATGCCTAAACGCCAAGTGCTTTTAGGCAAAACTAGTGGCCCAGTGGCTGAGGAGGTTTTTAGCCAGAGATGGAACTTGCAGCTAGGCGACTGGGACGGTTATTGAGGTCGTTTAGCTTTGATGGCCAGATTGCAGGCAAATGGATAATTGAAACTTCGAATTTTTCTATCAATCCATCTTAATACACTCTTCGGCAGAACATGCCAGATGACAGTGTGTATTCCTTCTTTTCGCTGAATCTGTAATCCAGAATCTGTAATCCATTTTAAAAGATCAGTTGGATGGGGCCAATTTTCATAGCCTTTATAATTTTTTCTAAGTCCTAGGAAGTTAACTAAGTAAAGGAGCCAAATCCATCGGCGATTAGGGCAGGACATCACAAGAATTCCCCCAGGTGCCACTCTACTGCAGAGCGCCTTCACCGCTTTTTCTTCGTCCGGTGTGTGCTCCACCACCTCCGAGCTAAATACAATATCAAAAACTTCGTCCTTTAAGACGGGTTGCAGGTCCAAAAGATCGGCCACTTTACAATCTACGTTGGGAAGTTTTTTTGCTAAATCGCTGACGAGATTTTGTGCAATATCGATTGAAACCATACGGCTTGGATGATTTTTGTATAATTCTTTAGTGAAGTAACCCAAACCGCAACCCGCTTCAAAAACAGTTTTTCCAGAAATTTCGGAAGGTTGTAGAAATTCAGTGGTGAGGACTTCTACTCTTCTTTCAGTGTCGTAGTTGCAAATAAATTCCGACCACGTTTTCGCGATTTCGTTATAAGCCAAATCTTTTTGAGTTAGTTCTCGAGACATCTCATTCCTTTCATTTACAACTTGGATCATATAAATCCACGCATTGCCAAGGGGGCGTCTGCCGAATCCATTTGTAAAGGCCACC
>JBBQPV010000373.1:0-3050 GCA_038216925.1 Bdellovibrionia bacterium | reverse complement strand
CTTTCCGTGAAGGGCTAACAGAGCGCAATCGATCTTTGAATTTTTAAGTTGCTCCGACAACTGGGGACCAACATCTATGCTTTCAAAAGGATAGTTGAGATTTTGAAGGGCCTTAATAAAGGCTGCTCCAGTTTTGAGACTCACTTCTCTCTCACTGCTCATCCCACCAAGTAGGACTCCAACTCTTTTCTTTGTCACCGAACTTTCCTTTGATCGAAGTTGCCTAAATTTTACCACATAACGAGTGAATACTACCGCTGGACTTAGATCCGGTTTATTTAAATTTTCCCAAAGAAATTACTTCTGTGGTGAGCACCACTCCGCAAACATCTTTCACCTTTTTTTGGCACAGCTCCATAAGAAACTTTACATCTAATGCGGTGGCGCCCCCATTATTGACAATGAAATTGCCGTGCTTTTCAGAGATTTGTGCCCCTCCCTGTTTTACACCCTTCAAACGGACGGACTCTATCAACTGACCTGCATGGTGAGGCAGAGGATTTTTGAAAACTGAGCCACAACTTGGCAGATCAAGAGGTTGAAGTTTTAATCTGTTTTGATTTAGTAACTTTACTTTGGACTGAACGTCATCATTGGGTACATTTTCCCAATCAAAAAGTACTCGGGTGATAATGCCAGGTTTCCAACCTAAGCAATTGCGATACTCCCAGTGCATTTTTGTACTTTCGACGATTTTTATTTCGCCATTCTCTCGTAAAACTTCTACGGCTTTTACAATTTCACTGAATTCTCTTGGTTTTATTTTCTCCGTAACTCCGGCGTTCATAACAACCCCGCCACCCACTTGCCCTGGAAGCCCCGCCAACAAACACGCCGGAGGAAGTTTCTTTTTAAGAAATAACCTTAAAACTTCTCCTTTTGTGGTGCCAGACATAGCCCAAAAAGAAAATCCTTTGTGATCTTCTACAATCTCTAATCCGGTCAGTTTGGAAAGGCAAATAACGAGACCTTTAATTCCCAGGTCCCCAATCAATACATTGGACCCACCTCCCAGCACCGTGACATTAAGATTTTCTTTTTTTGCAGTTTCC
Source organism: Bdellovibrionia bacterium (assembly GCA_038216925.1). Classification (GTDB taxonomy): domain Bacteria; phylum Bdellovibrionota; class Bdellovibrionia; order JABDDW01; family JABDDW01; genus JBBQPV01. The sequence goes on along the minus strand of JBBQPV010000373.1, from coordinate 1,998 downwards.
TGAGCTTCCTGCAACTCAACAACAGATTTAGGTTGAAAAAAATATTCCGCCGGGCCTCCTATAAGCCAGCTCGTGTGAGCAGAAAGGAGAACATCTTTCTGAAATAACTCTAGTCCCATGATTTAAGAATCTCTTTCCCAATTTGATTTACGTTGCCTGCACCCAGTGTCAAAAGTATATCACCGTCTCTCAATAGTTTGGAAAGTTCTTTTGTCCCTTTACCAAAGCTTCCCCAATAGTGAACACCGGTATCCTTAGAAGACCGCGCCACTGCTTTTGAAAGAGACTTTGAATCAATGCCATTGATTTTTTTCTCTCCCGCAGAATAAATATCCAAAAACCCAACTATGTCCGCCTTTTTGAAACTCAACAAAAATTGTTTCCAACATGCTTTTGTGCGTGAGTAGCGGTGGGGCTGAAACACCACGATAAGTCGATTATCCGGAAAGAGCTCCCGCATTGCGCTGAGGGTTGCCTGAACTTCCGTCGGGTGGTGGCCGTAGTCATCATAAACCTGGACGTGTTTGATCTCGCCAATTTTTTGGATCCGTCTGTCTACCCCATTATATCTCTTCAACCCCTCAGAAATAATGGTGGGTGTGATTCCCAGCTCTAAGCAGACCGAAATTGCGGCAAGACTATTTAATACGTTATGGCGTCCCGGAACATTAAGAGAAAACCGTCCCAAAGACTTTCCGCGCAAAGAAACATCAAAGGTTTGCTTTCCATTACCTGGGCTGAGGTTTTCAACTCGGAGATCAGAATGTTTTGAGAACCCGTAGGTTATGAAGCGTTTGGATATTTGCTTGGTTATTTTTTCAATGTACTTGTCATCCGCACACACAATTGTACAACCATAAAACGGAATGTTGGAGGCAAATTGGAGAAAAGAATTTTGGAGGTCTTTAAATCCATTATAATTTTCAAGATGATCATTATCAATATTTGTGATGACTGCAATTTCCGGGGAAAGTTTTAAAAAGCTACCATCACTTTCATCAGCTTCTGCCAGGAGCCACTCCCCTTTTCCTAATGCAGCGGAACTTTTGATGAGATCAAGTCTCCCCCCCACCACAATAGTTGGGTCTAGAGAGGCAAACATCATTACAGTAGCCACCATACTTGTGGTGGAAGTTTTTCCATGGGTGCCACCGATAGCAATGCCTCTCTTGAGTCTCATAATTTCGGCCAGCATTTCTGCCCTTTGAATAACCGGAATCTTGTGCTTTTTAGCTTCAATGATCTCTGGATTATTCATGCTCACGGCAGAGCTATAAACCACCGCATTGCAACCTTTTGGAATATTATTTGGACTATGCCCCTTGGACACCGTAGCGCCCAGCTCAATAAGTCTTTCTACTTGGGAATTGACGGCTTGATCTGAACCACTGACGGCACAGCCCATATTAACGAGGACCTCGGCAATCCCGCTCATGCCGATGCCTCCGATACCAATAAAATGTATTTTCGATTCCTGTAGATTCACGCAAAAAATATTCTATCTGATTTGATTTCCCAGGCTACTCATTTATTGAGGATTTTTCTGAAAACATTTGCTATGTTTCAATTTATGAAAGTATTAACGTTAATCATAATATTTCTAAGTTTTCCCGCGACTGCTCAGGAATGCCCTAAACCTGAATATATTAAAGACTATGATTCAATTTCTGACCGCCAAATGAAGCTCACCGATGAATTCAATGGCTTTGCCAAGCAAAGAAGGAAAAAAATTCAGACAATTGAATCTCAGATCAAAATGTTGAAATCTATGAATTTGAAAATGAGCGACCTTCTTTTAAGCTCCACTACACTCCCCACGATAAAAGACCGAAACCAGCGCCTGACTAGAGCAGTCACTAGTGAAATGAAAAAATTAGAAAAGGATCCTAGGAATAGTGACTCTGATTTTGTTATTAAATCTTATATTTCTATGTTTTATAAAACGTCCGCCGTTGTCCGAGGGAACTTGGAAACTTTCACTCTAGACCGTCAAAGGTG
>JBBQPV010000372.1:0-3059 GCA_038216925.1 Bdellovibrionia bacterium | reverse complement strand
AGGGAGATTTTGAAAAAGAAAATACTCGGCGCTTTACTGTGACGCTGCCGTCACCGTTGGCCTTTTTCACCACGTTGGTAAAACTGTCCGACTCAAAATAAGAAACTTCCGTTGATGAGTTTCCGATGACACGTTCGATGCCGTCCGCGGCGGAAACATATTTTGAACCTTCACTGTTATATGTAGGTGGAATTTGCCAACTGAGTTCACGACATCCCCGCTGTGTAAGTTTAAAATGATCCATATTCATTTGATATTCTCCGTCCAGTAGGACGCAAGTATTAGGGATGGGATGGGTGATGGACCCAGATGTGGTTCCAGAGCCGGATCCACCATTATTATTTAACAGTGGCCCTAGCCCACCGTCACTGACTGACGCTTTACAGCCCAGCAAACTGAAAATAGAAATAAACAACAACACGTACTTCATTTTTTTCCTCCGTTAGTTAAATGTATTCAGCGATATTACATTGACATTATGCGTCGAACATTCAGTAAAAATATTTATATGAGTCGATCTCCTTGAGTACATCAGGCTTTAATTTTCACAGTGTATTTTGTATTACGGGCGGTGCCAGTTTTTGACAAATATCCTTTTTTAATTAAGCAGCTGATGATTCTGTTTGCCGTACTTCGAGATTTATTCACCAAGAGTTCTAAATCTTCTCTCCTAATTTCCGTTTTTCCAATCAACCGCTGGCATATCTCCAAATGTTTTATGGGGGAGTCAAATTTAGGTCTTGAATAGAGAAACTCACGCCAATCATTTTGTGCTTCGATGGAAAACAAATGACATTCTTCCCTTTCAATTTGCACGTTGTCCCAAGACCCAATGGCATAAAGCTTGTTATTTTTAGTGCTTAGTTTTAGACCATCAGGTAACAAAGATTTCATCCGACTAATAACATTGTAAATGCGTGGGGAATCCACGTGAGAATCAAAGTACCGATGACCAAAACAAAGTTCACTTATTTCTGAGAATGAAAGCGGATTTTTATTTTTCAAAGCGGAGAAAGTTTGCGCAATTGGATCTGAGATAATCTGTCTCCCCAGCCCCATTACCATTGATGAGGAAGGTGAAATGAAGAGCTGAGCCGCTGGCTGAAGTTCGGGTTGATTTTTTTTTCTAACAAGTTTAGCGGCCTGAACCAAATGAGGATGGGGACTTGAATTTTCCATTTCTCCACAGATGATTTCCATTTCTAGGTTATAGATATCTTTTTGACATTTAAATCCGGGATCAATTGATTCGATCAATTTTAACAATCTTGTTTTGTCTGTTTTACTAAAAAATGAAATCCATAAAAGAGAATTTCTCACTTGGAAAAAATCTTCTGCGGAAAGAGTTTGTTTTAATTCTAAAAAACTTATTTGCCTTAATAACCCTAAAACTTTTTTAAACGTCATGTTTGAGGGATTATCAAGCCACCTCCATGTCCAAAGATAAAGGCGCTCTGCCCAGTCCTTAGTCATTATGTTTTGATTGTCCTCTAGGTGCTCTATGCCTTGAAGAGTGCGTAATCTATACTGTTTGTTATAAAGATCTGAAACCGCAATCAGCGCCAGACTTTTTTCTTTGTCAAAATTCGGCACGGTAAAGAATGGAAATTCAGCCAGATAACTTCTATAATAAAACGCCTGCCCGTCCACCGGCCCGTTCTGAAAGTCCGGCAAATTAAAGCGAAAACTTTGTCGCATTTCAAATGCCGCCATTTGGTCAATAAAAGATTTCGCTAAGGAATCAGTGTCTATTGTGGTTTCCAGTGCCTTCAACTCCCCTAAGGTGTGAGCAGTGTCCATACCAAGGTTTTCAAAACAAAATAAAATATTAGCTAGAGTATAAAGGACTTCACATTTTGTTTTTGCCCGAGCCTTGGCTGACAAAAAAGCATCCAGGGCTTCGATAAATTTGCCACGTTGAAAATGGAGCATTGCCTTTTGAAAATGAAACTGAAAGGGCGCGGCGGCCATCAAAGAAGTATCATTAAGGATTTCCTGGGCATCGTTGAACTGCCTGTCAAACCGGAGCATAGAACATTGATGAAGCTTAACGTCAGGAAGGGCATAGGCGCCCGCCTGAGCCTCAAGCCACTGCCTAGCTTCTTCTAGCCTTTGGTTGAGGCGTAGGCTCCAGAATTCCGTCATACTCCTACGCCGTCCCCGCCACCTGTAATATAAACATCTCTGTAACTCATAGAGTCAAATTTACCATGATTTTAATTTATTAAAACTAAATTTTAATTTATTTAAAATTTAATTAAAATTATTGAAAATACTACAATGTGCCGATTAGAGTGGATATATGGTTAAGTCCGCAAAAACAGATCGTAAAAAGAGAATTGTAGATGCCGCGCTGACGATTTTTGTCCAAAAGGGTGTGGCTCAAACCAAGATGAATGAAATTGCCGATCTGGCTAAGGTTGATCAACCTCTCATTCATTACTATTTCCCAACTTTGGAAAGTCTTTACGTCGATGTGATCACACAAGTTTTGGAAACGTTAAAAGAACCAACTATCAAGGCCATGACCAAAAATCCTAATAATATATTAAAGACTTTGGAGGATTACATTCGAGTGCCTTTTATTTGGTCTCAAAAAAATAAGGGCATGGCGTCTCTCTGGCTTTATTTTTATCATTTGGCTAGTTTCCATTCCACCTTCACTCAACTCAATAATGTTATTATGGAAACTGGAAGAAGTAGGATTGCAGTTCTAATTTATTCCGGCTTGGAAAAAAATGTTTTCAAAATTCCTGCGGGAATGACGGTAAGTGAAACCGCACTCAATATTCAGGGTCTGATAACAGGAAACACAATTCTTGCGGGGTCCGGTACCGTACTTGATTGGAAAGTTGCGGCAGATAACACTGTCGCCGCGGTTTTAGCATGGATTAAAGTATAATTTATTTATACGTACTTTGTAATATCCTGAGCCGGACACGATTGCCATTGAGCTGCAATCTTTTCCGAGCGTTTGGCACCCACTGAGGGAAAGCAGCTGCCAACTGACTAATCTGGCTTGCACCAAAATCAAAAACAAAAGTATCACTTACCTGTAT
>JBBQPV010000371.1:0-3073 GCA_038216925.1 Bdellovibrionia bacterium | reverse complement strand
GCGGTTAAACTTAAAGCACCATTTAAGATTTTACCTTCTATTTCAGGCATTTTTTCTAAAACCCTCATGGCTTCAATTCTTCTTTGAGTTTGAGACTCAGTAAATCCAAGATGCTTGACACAAAACATAAATAAGCTTGGATAACCCATCTCTAAAAAAAGCTTTCGCTTATTAATTTCAGCCAAATGGTGAAGAATTTGAGTGGTCACCTGGCGTTCATGTGAAACCAAGTTCATTGTTTCAGAAACTAAGATTTTGTTAGAAAAGGATTTTAGAGAATTGGTCATCACAGATAACTCCGTTAAAGCGGTAAAACACGAATGAACAATAGCATGGGAATTTGGGAAGTGATTTTTCGCAGCCAGATGACTTAAGTAAAACGAAAATAAAAAAAACATAGCCCTCGCGTAAATTGGAATCAAAGGAAACTGGAGGGCTCATTAACGTGTAAAAACTATGAAATTTGGGGGATTAAAAATGCAAGCTGACGTTGTTAAAATGCCAAAAAAGAGCGTCAAGGTTTATTTTTAAAAAATACAATTAAAAACCGAAAGCGCGACGAAACGCCCTGAAACGCTCTGAAATGCTTCAATGCTTCAATGCTTCAATGGTTCAATGGTTCAATAGTTCAATAGTTCAATAGTTCAATAGTTCAATAGTTCAATAGTTCAATAGTTCAATAGTTCAATAGTTCAATAGAATAAAGCAGAATGCCAAAAGCAATTTTAAAGATATTAAATTTGAAAAGTTTAAAAAAGCGAAACTGCGTCGATAAATTCACTGAAGAGAGCCTCAATTTTAATTTTCAAAAAATATTAAAATAAGCCAGTCGCTTCTCTGTTCTCTGCTCTCCGCACTCACACAACCCTTCAAGCGCCGCTACCTCGCGGCGGATTCCCACTCGCGACCCCAAGGCACACGCGCCGAAAAATCCGAAATAGATCCTCTAATCACCGGACTCTCCACTAATCTCCCGCATAAATGCGAGAAAACTTTCCATATCCGAATTTTCAGTCACCCAGAATTTTAAGGATGTAGAATTTAACGGACTAGAAAATCAGATTCTTATTTATTTAGTGATTCTGAACTATTTCCAAAGGCCTAAAATTGGAGAGGCGGTCAGATCATTTTGCCCGAGATTGCCAAGAGACCACGCTTCTTCCATGGTCCTCAGGAGGCTGATATGATCGTAAGTCGTGTTCACAACGGCTCCAGCACTAACGCCCGGCCCGTATAAAACTGTGAAGATATGGTTTGTTTTATCCCGCTCCCCTTCGTCAAAGGTCACAACGAGAAGAATGCCACGCATGAGCGAGGCATCTGAGATGAGCGGGCCAAAAGCCTGTGAGAGCCACGCATCGGCAAAAGCGGAGTCAGTGTCGTGGCCGTCGTTTGACATATCAGGGATATACAATGAATAGTCCGGAAGATTGCCGGAACGGAAATCTATGGGAAACTGCGTTCCATCGACTATCTTTGCACACCTGGTGGGATTGTTTTGAATGCTTGGAAAGCTGATCAGCGGATTATGCTTTCTTACGTAACCTCCGGACTGCTTTCCAAGAAAACAATTTCCAGGAAACTGTTCGGCATAAACCTTCCATGAATTACCTTTGGACTCTAAAAGATCAGCAATGTTCTTTCCAGAGACATTGACAACATTATCGTTAGTTACGCCAAATGTTGTTCCGCCAACCATGGACAGGTAATTGGGCTGTGAAGGATGAGCGACTCCGTGAAAATTTGAGAGGAGTGCGCCAGCTTGGGCGAGTTTGGACAAGAATGGCTGGCGGCGGGCGGCATCATAATCTGTGTTCTATAAAACGACTACTATGACTTTACTAAAATTAAAGGACGTGGGACGAACTGACAAGATATCGACCGTCGCATTTCCAGATTGACTCCCTGTCAAAGTAAGAAAAAGAGCGAAAGCAGAAAAAAGACGAGTCTTCATTCCCTGAACCCCCTGACTTCATCATTTCAAGTTATGGACGGAAGTCTAGGGAAATAATGTCTGAAGATTTCAGGTTCTAAATTTTGACAAGAGCCCGTGGAAGTGATGAACGCCGTTTTCTCGCTTCACCGAATATCTTCCCTGGGAATAAGAGGCTGACTCAAGATTTTTTTGCACCGCCTCACAAATGACTCGGTCTTCTTCTTGAATTCTGTCCGAAAAACTAATCAATTCCTGAATTTGCACTCGTGAGTTATGGAGATGCAAAGCATCGGTGAACCATTCAAATCTCACTTTGCAGCTTTTTGGACCAGTCGGGATAACTACATTGGTCTGCAAAATACCCTGATAAATATTCAACATGAGATTTGGAAAAAGCCAATAGTAATAGGCTTCAGCCGATGTTTCGCTATTGTAAAGAGCGGCCGTTTCACGAGCAGGAGCTCTCTGAATAGAATACCAAGGGTGAGTGACAGTTTCGTACTTGCTATAATCCAACTCACGAAAAAGTTCTTTGTGCACTGCGGGCAGGTGATAACCCTCGAGGTAATTGTCGACGTATACCTTCCAATTACATTCAACGAAGTAATCTTTGGTCTCAAACTGCATCATTTTGTCGAGGAGAAGATGAGACAAACTTTCTGGAATCCCGCCAATGAATTCCTCGAAACTGCTTTTTGGTTTTACAGATAAAAAGACGAAGGGTCCCCAGGTTTTAATTTCAACTTTGGGAAGCGCACATTTTTCTTTCTGAAAATCTTGGACCCCTTGAAAATCCGGAGCACCGATGAGTTCGCCCTGTAGATTATACGACCACCCGTGATAATGGCACTTTAAGACAGTCACGTTCCCAGAGCCAAGAGCCACCGGTCCAGCGCGATGCCGGCAAACATTAAAGTATCCTCGCAAACCGCTGGGATTATCATTTACAATAACGAAATTTTCCCGGCCAACGACGGCAGTGAAGAAATCACCTTTTTTCGGAAGTTGGCTAACATGACCCACCAAGTTCCAGCTTCCGAGGAACAGATTATCGCGGTCCGAATTGAATGATTCCTCTGTGAAATACCAGGAGGACGGAATAGTTAAGGCTTTACTGATATCTTCTTCAAATCGGAA
>JBBQPV010000370.1:0-3079 GCA_038216925.1 Bdellovibrionia bacterium | reverse complement strand
CACTCCGTAGGGGCTCTTGGGTCTGAAGGGTGTGGTTTCAGTTGCCGCCGTATCAATGTCCCCAAAACATTCACTGGAACAGGAATTATAAAGTTTAATGGGAGCGCCAAGAAAACGAATGGCTTCTAAAAGATTAAGAGTGCCTACAAAAATGGAATCAAAAGTCTCTCGAGGTTGCTCAAATGAGAGTCCCACTGACGACTGTCCAGAAAAATTATATATTTCATCGGGCTTCACTTGCTTTATGCATTCCAGAACGCTTCTAAAATCTCCCAAACTAACTGATCTCAGTTCTACTTTTTCAAAAATTTCTAGAGATTTTAAATTAGAAAAAGAATTTAATTGTGCGTCTCTTGATGCACCGATGACTTTGTAACCGCGCCCCAGAAGTAACTTAGATAAATATGAGCCGTCTTGTCCTGAAGCTCCGAAGATTAAAGCGGTTTTCAAATTACCTCTTTCCCTTCAACAAAACAGATTTCCACTGTCTAGAAGAATCAATTCTCACAAATTCTACAGTCTTAAAATAATCAAGCATCTTTTTAAAGACCACATCGTCAGAGTTCCAGTGAACGGCCTCAAAAGGTCCTCCATCCTGAAGGGCAACGTCATAGTAAGCGTAACCATCTTTTTTAATAACACGGGAGTGTTCTTTAAACATCTCGTCCAGATTAAATGCATGATCCACGGCATTGGTGTAAATGAGATCCACTGCACCGTCCATCTCTTGGATTTTTAAGAAGTCTCCGGTTTTGACATAGGGATTTTCGGGGCCTGGATTCAAATCAATGCCATATGCGTTTTTAAACCCTAACTCCCAAAGTACTTCTACCTCTGTTCCCTGGCGCGCGCCCGCGCAAAGGATTTTAGCGTCATCAACCAGATAATTTTTCAGATCTTTGAACCGATCAAAAAATTGAAGACGATATTTGAGAATTTGCTTTTTTCCAAGTCCTCCCCCGATTTTGATAATCTCATCGAACTTACTTTTCTGATGTTCCACGTATTCTTCATATGTGCTGTAATCCCGGTATTTCAAATCCCCTTCAATTTTTGTCTGCCATCCGCCCGCACCATGGTGCTTGTTCCTCACTTTTGCTTTATCTTTTTCATGATTATATTTGGGATCTTGGTATTTTTTCAGTGTGCGTGCGTAGCCATATCCACCAGGCACAATCCCCGATAACGCTGTATTGATCCAAAACTGAAATGACATTTATGTCTCTCCTCGCCTTGTACGCTTTAAAAAAAGAGCAAATAAACTCTGATAGAAAGCCTTCATCAGTTTGTACGAGGCTTTAAGTGTTGTCCCAAATCTAGGCTTGTCCAGTCTCATAGATGTTTCAATGGATATGAATCTGGTTTCGCTTTTTTGACCGGCTAGCCAAACAAAAGGAAGAGTACCCACAAAAAGTTTTCTGGGGAATGGTCCAAACCTTTGAAATATTTGTTTATGGTAACACTTCAAACCGCAGAAGGGATCTTTTGTACCAAGTATAAATTTTGCAAAAAATCCAATTATCCGTTCAATGGCACGGTTGTATGACGTTCTCACGCCAGAGCAATATTGAACTTCCCCAGCAAGAACCGGTTCTGCAACTCTTTGGACATCAACTATCTGGTGCTGTCCATCAGCATCGCATGTGATGGCTGCCTGTGCGCCTAGTTTAAAGGCTTCATTAAGGCCATCGGCAACTGAACTATCATACCCTTGTGGAACGGGATGAGTAACGACATGAGCCCCTGCTTCCAACGCAAGACTGCCCGTTCTATCAGTGGACCCGTCATCTACAACAATAACTTTTTCAGAAATCGTTTTGAGTTTTATTATAATACTTCTGATCGTCTTTTCCTCATTCAGCGCAGGAATTACAACATAGAGTCCATTTTTTAGATTCATTTCCGTTCCCACTGCCGTAGCTTCGGAAGATTCTCATAAACCTTATCAAATGCTCGAAATACATCCTCAATATCCTCTCGTCCCATACTAGGTTTGATGTATTCATGGGTAATCACTTCTTTAAAGTGCATACGCTCTGTCACAGGGCAAATTCCGGAGCTGTAGTCAACTTTTCCATCGTAGAGTGAACAATTGAAAGAACATTTACTAATCCGCTTTTGGTAAATGGGCTGCAAGTAAAGGGGTTTTACATAACCCAAGGACAATATGGGAGTTGTCTCACGCATTACTGCTGAAGGAAGCTCGGCGGACAAAGCCTTAAAAAATGTCTCTCTGCTTATTCCAGTAGAATCTTTATCGTAACGAAGGACATGCGTGTAGAAGACATGCTTGTTTCCCGGACTTACATATGGAGGAGTAATGCCCGGATAGCCAGCCAATCTTTTTGAAAACTCATTAGCAATTTCAATTCTCTTTTCCACAAGGGCGGGCAACTTCTTAAGTTGTTCAATGCCAATGGCCGCCTCTATCTCCGGCATTCTAAAATTGTATCCAAATGTATTCGTGAGATCCTCTGTTCCTTTCGGACCAGCTACTTGTTCACCATGATTTCTAATCAGTTGAAGCTTTTCACTATAATAGTCACTATTTGTAGTGACCATGCCACCTTCACCCGTATGAATATGCTTATGATAGTTAAAACTAAAAACTCCCATGTCCCCAAGAATACCGACAGGCTTTCCTTTATATGTAGCAGCCGGAGCTTGGGCACAATCCTCTATGACAACAATATTATTGGCCTTCGCAATTTTTAAAATTCCATCCATGTCGGCCGATTGTCCAAATATATGAACCACCAGAATTGCTTTTGTTCTTGGACTAACGGCCTTTGCAAATGATTCTGGTGTAATGCAAAAAGTCCTTTCATCAATATCGGCAAACACCGGAACCGCGCCGTACATGATTGGAGCAATGGCTGATGCAGTCATCGTGTAAGGTGAAACCACCACTTCATCGCCAGGCTGAACATTGGCCGCACCAATAGCCGCAATGAGACCTGAAGTGTTGGAATTTACCGAAACTGCATATTTTGCTCCAATTGAGTCAGCCCATGCTTTTTCAAAGGCTCTCACCTTTGGGCCACCGAAAAAATCCTCGTGCCAAGCACCTAAGAACTGT
>JBBQPV010000369.1:0-3087 GCA_038216925.1 Bdellovibrionia bacterium | reverse complement strand
GACCAAGCTCTAAAGGGTGCATTCCAATTCGCCACATTGGGCTTTTGTGAATATTTCTTGGGCCGCCGAGCATTTTAGATAATCATCCTTCAAGGCCTGCAACAAATTTAGTTTTTTATTTTCGCAAATTTTTCCGTCGGTTAAAAATTCCTCTGGGTTCACAGCACACGCTTCATTTCCTGGCCTAGACATGTTTGTGACGTGATCTCGGTATTTTGAGCAGATTTCCCCTATGGGAAAATAGAATAAAGCTTTATCGTCTGCTCCAGAAAATGTGACAACGGCGTGTCTTTGCACTGGTAGAAATCTTTCCAAAACACTTCTGTCATGAACAAAAATATCAATAAACCCCAATTTGGATTTATCTATGACCATTTCATAAAACTCAGTTCCCGTGCCACCACTCACTAATCTCACAGTGATTTGTGCAGGGAGCAGAGCGATGGACTCGGCGGAAATGAGAGGTTTGAATCTGAGTGACCAACCCCATGCGGAGCCATAGACGTAAGACATGGCAAGCTCTTTGACATTTCCTTTTAAATCTCTATCTAACTCTAAAGGACTACCAAAATATGAATGGGCTAGAGCGATGGTTGCAACACAGAACAAAACTGAAAATGCGATAACGAGGTTTCTCATACTAAAATGCTATCAGCTGAAGCTACAAAATCAAGCGCTTTTAAATTTGCCCTATTTATAGTATGACCCTTTTATGGCAGAAAAAAACTACCCTTATTGGCTTGAGATCCCTCCTTTAAAAGGGGAATCCGGTTGTCCCGAGACTGCGGGAATTGTTGTCATTGGTTCCGGTCTCTCCGGCGCCAGCGCAGCCTATTTTCTTCAGAAACGCGGGTTTGAAGATATAACCGTCATTGACTACAAATGTGAGGACTCAGCAACGTTTCGAAACTGCGGTCACATTCTGTACGGAACCGTAGAATCAATGAAAGCATTTTCCGAAATTCACGGGGAAGAAAAAGCTAAAGAACTTTGGGGTTTCTCCATTGAGATTTGCAATAAAGTCGGAGAAACCATGAGGTCACTAGATATGGCCGCAGATTATAAACAAGATGGGTACCTGGTGATTTCCATCAGTGAATCTGAAGACAAAGAATGCCGTGAGTCTGTTAAAATTTTGAACGGTGCCGGCTTTAAGTCTGATTACGTGGATAAAGACACCGTGAGATCCTACGGGTTCAAGAATACTTTAGGCGCTCGGTTTGAACCAGGGTCGGCTCAAGCCCATCCAACTAAATTTAGAAACGGACTCATGAAGGAATTTTTAAAAAACGGTGGAAAATATTTTTCTGACGTTGAAGTAAAGAGTTTAAGTGAAAATCAAGACGGAGTTCAGGTCATCACTTCACAAAATACAATCTCGGCAGACGCTGTTGTTATAGCCGCTAACGCCTATGCTCCACTTTTTTCAGACTTTTTTAATCTAAGGAGATTAGTAGAGCCTTTCCGTGGCCAAATTATTACTTCAAAGCCACTGAAGCATGGGTTCAAGGTTAAATATCCCCACTCATTTGATCACGGTTATGAGTATTCTCTCATCACCGAGGATAACCGTCTAATGATTGGCGGCTGGAGAAATCATTCTAGTACAAGAGAGGTTGGCACCTACTCTCTTGAAACAAACTCTTTTATTACTCAAGGTCTTAAGGATTTTGCCAATGAACACTACAGCATTGATGAAAAAATAGAGTGGGAATACAGTTGGTCCGGGATCATGGGTGCAAGTTCCACATCTTTGCCGTTTATTGGACCCACTAATAGTGACAGAATATTTTCTTGCGCTGGTTACACTGGTCACGGATTTTCTTGGGCTCACGGTTGTGCTGAATTATTATCAAAAATAATGGCAGGGGAAGAAGTTCCACAAGTTGCAAAATATTTTAACCCGAGGCAAATAAAGTAAAGCTACCACCACCAGGATTTCTTCGGAAACACTCCTTCCCTTAAATATCGCTGGTACCATTTCCGGTACCGTTTTTCCGATGACATCAATTTGATGTGTTTAATTGTCGATAAGTATTGTTCTACTTTCCAAACGGATTTTGCGCTCATTCGCCAGTCAGAATCGACATCATTCAGATTTGCCAATTGATACGCGGTGATTCTTCCTGTTTTATCAATATAGGCATCAAAGTAACTCCATACCATGTCTCTGAGGGACCGGAAAACTGGCGGACGGCCGCTTAAAGAATTGTCTCTACTTCGACCAATAGCCCCCCAGCGGCCCCTTTCCTTAAAGACATATACAACGTGGTCTAGCTTATCCTGACTCTCAATACTGAGCACTAGTGGTGGGTAACCCTTCTCTTCAAGTATTGCTGCGGCTATGAATGCACCTTCTAAACAGTGGCAACGCCTAACCTTTAAAGCAGAATAAGCAGACCTGAGGGTTTCACCAGCTTCTTCATTGTTATATTTAAAGGTGGTTAAGAATTTCTGAACTTTCCTCGGAGAAGCGTATTTGACACTTAGTTTTTGAAAGACCCTGTGCTTTTTCATGGCCATAAATGATGATAAAGAACTTTGCAAAGGGAAGTCCAGGGTGTATATCTTTTTCCTATGAAAATACTCTTTATTTTATTAATGATTTCCGGCTTTACTGCTCACGGTGATGTGAAAATTGAAGGTGTAGATTTGGGTCAAAAAATAGATTTTTTTGGCAAAGAACTGCAGCTTAATGGCACCGCCATCCGCACGGCCACCATATTTGCCGTTAAGGTTTATGTGGCAGCGCTTTACCTAGAAAAAAAGTCCACTGATCCCATTGAGATTTTGAATTCCGAAGAATCTAAAGTATTTCAATTAAGGCCATTAAGAAACGTGGAGCGAGAAAAAGTAGTCAAGGCTTCTGAAGAGGGTATGACAAAGAACTGCGCTAATGACTGCGCAAAATATAGTGGAGAGATGAAGCGCTGGTTAACAGCCATGCCGGAATTTAAAAAGGGCGATCTTCATCAATATGAGATTACAAAAAAAGATGTCATATTTAAGCTCAATGACAAAGAGATATTTAAAAGTGAAGAAAAGGGTTTTGGTAAACTGCTTCTTTCTTCTTGGTTAGGGGAGCAC
>JBBQPV010000368.1:0-3095 GCA_038216925.1 Bdellovibrionia bacterium | reverse complement strand
TCCTGTCGGTAGCGCCTGACAATGTTGGCGATTTCTTGGGATTGTTCTTCGGTCCAGGTGCTGTGTGCCCGATCAATTACTGTTGAAATATCTTGCGCACTTATGAAAAGTACCGTGTTTTGTCTAGGAGTGACAGCTTTTCTTTTATCCAAAAACCAAAGCGTGCAGGAAAGAGCGGCATTAAGAAACATGTTGTTACCAACGGAAATTATTACATCCACCATTCCAGATTCAATCATTTTTTGGCGGATTGCCTTTTCGGCATTACCCGCGTCGCTTGATGCGTTAGACATGACAAAACCAGCTCGGCCTTTTGGATTTAAGGCACTGGCGAAAATTTGCATCCAGAGATAGTTGGCATTGCTGATTTCTTTTTTGCCGGTTATTGGCAGACCGAAGTAATAGCGTGGGTCACCTTGCAATCGGGCGGGGTCAATGACCATTTGGCCGTTTTTGTCTTTACCTTTAACATTGAAGGGCGGATTAGCCAGAACGAAATCAAATTTGCCAACACTTTGGAAGGGGTCTTCATAGAAGGAGTTGACTAGGGCGATGTTGCCCGACAGGCCGTGAATGGCCAGATTCATTTTGGCGATGCGAACGTTACTTTCACCTTTTTCTTGTCCATAGAGCGACACTTCGTCGAGGACGTTTTCATTTTTCTTGGCATGTTTTTCGACAAATTTAGCGGATTGCACAAACATACCACCACTGCCGCAAGCAGGGTCAAAAATTCGGCCGTGATAGGGTTCGAGAATTTCCACAATAAGTTTGACGATTGATTGAGGAGTAAAAAACTCTCCACCTTTTTGACCTTCGGACCTGGCAAATTCACCGAGGAAATATTCATAGATCTCTCCAAAAGAATCACCTTCGATGTCATCGGGGATTTGATTGAAATTTTTTAGAAGGGTTACCAAAATGCGACTGTTTTCACTAGTATTTCTGGAGATGTTGTCAAATTCTTTTGGCAAAACTCCTGCCAAGTCACGATTTTCTTCCTCGATGGCTTTCATCGCCTCATTGATGGCTTTGCCAATGTTTTGACTTTCTGGCAGACTCATTAAATAGGAAAATGTGGCTTTTTCCGGAAGATAGAGAACTCCTTTGGCTTTGAAAGTGTCGGGATCCAGTGGTCGGGATCTGGTGGTATTTGTTGCTTTGCGTTCAGAATCAATGCCGTCTTGAGCTCTTTTAAAGCGGACGTCGGCAAATTTGAGAAAAATTAAACCAAGAATTGGCTCTGATATTTCATTCAACTTAAGGCTGCCATTGGCACGAAGTTGTTCGGCTGCTGCCCAAAGTCTTTCTTGAAGCTGTTTGCTTTGTGAATTCATTCTGTTTTGCTTATTGCGGCGAGGTTATTTTACTCCATTTCTTACCAAAATATTATCTCCTCTTTGGGTTTTTGTCCTGTCCTTGCCTTCTTATTATATGGGGATAAAAGTCTCCGTCAAAAGGTGGGTTTTTAGCCTGTAGAAAAATGCAGATAGGAATAAAACTTATCTTTTTAAGGTGCGCATTTTTCTGACAGGCGTAAAAATCCTCTCCACTTCGCTTCGACTTTTGACAGTTCCTTTTCTCCCCATGCCCCTCTTTTTGAAGGACAGGACAAAAATCGTTACTAGTTTGCCTGTCTTTCCCTAGAAAGGAGGTGAACAATTAATGCAATTACTACCTAAATATGTGACTGACAGTCTTCCTAAACTGTATGAGGTGGAAAACCAAGCTGACCCGATAGTCAGATGTAAGTTTTTTTTGCCTGATTCTAACTGGACATGGTATGTTTTGGAGTTTGATGGTGAGGATAATTTCTTTGGCTATGTGGCGGGAGCGGAACCGGAACTGGGCTACTTTTCACTTAGAGAATTGAAAAGTGCCAGAGGGGCACTAGGCTTGCCAATTGAGCGGGATCTATATTTCAGACCGCGGCCATTGTCTGAAGTGAGAAAGCTTCATGAGTAGGTTATTAGCTTGCCGCCACTGCCCGGCGGCAGGCTAGATAGTCACTTTTTGTAAAGTTTCTTTTGTGAGTCCTTTTTTTTGGACTTGGTCGCGCGTTGATAAGTAGAAGCTTAACTGCGCATCTTGTTTAAGCTTTCCCTGAATAAAGTAACCTAGGTGATGCTTTAATCTGTCACCTGGTGCGACCAGTATTATTTCCGGAAATGGTTTGTCCGTGTGATCTTGCCAATAGCCATTTTTGTAATAGTTGAAATATTGCCGCACACGCTTTCGCATTCGAGTGGGGGCAATGTCATCAAATATATCTAAAAAATATCTTTTGATGGTGCCGCTTGATTCTTCAATTGCAAAATAAGCATCGGGATTTGGCAAAATTAAATATTGCGTGCCATGCAGTTCGGTTGTAGTTGAAAAACTTAATTTAGCATTTGTTTTATTTGTTAAAGATCTTAAAGATAGGTAGATGTCGGCCACAAGTTGGCAATGTTTCTGAAACTCTAGAGATAATTCGTCTTCGCCCCAAATCCTGTCAAGCAGAGATGGATTAATTTCTTTAAAGCCAGGGTTATTCTTTAAATATTTTCTGCCTACTGTCCCTAGTGAATAAACAGTGGATGATGAAGCAAAGCTTTTATCGAAGTAGGCTCTTATGCATCCAGATTTATTTAGTTCATTTAGCCAAAGGAGTATGCGGCTATGGTATTTGTGTTTGAGGAGTGTTTGGAGTTGGATGCGATTTAGGAAGCGGAATTTGTAGAGATAGATTAGTATTTCATTTTGTTTTGGTTTTAGTTTTAATTGTTGTTTAGATTTTGTTTTGTTCATATTAGTTCTTTAACCAATCCTTACTAATATATAAGGAATATAGATGGCATAGTTTCTTCTTTTCTAGCTTCAAAAATCAATAAAATCAGTGTCAATAGGCTGACACTATTTTTGCCTTCATTAAGTAAGTGAATCTACATCCCCCTTTGAATTATTGATTGGTCTTTTGGCATGTTGTTTCGTTGAGCTGATAACCTTGGCCATTGGTTTTTCATAAACCTCGGTATAATTTTTCCTTGAGGCATCAACGAGCCTCGTTATCTTTTCTTGATCACGGACAAAACTAATCGGAAGAGTTGTTCCGG
>JBBQPV010000367.1:0-3108 GCA_038216925.1 Bdellovibrionia bacterium | reverse complement strand
TCCCCAGTCAAAAGTTGTACGACTGATACTGATATCTCTGATTTACTCAGACAAGAAACTAAGAACTTCATTTCTCTTAGATTCAGGAAGTAAAAAATCCGGATTATTTTTAATGTGATCAACCAAAGCGGGCACATATTTCCCAAGTTTAAAAAAGAAATTTTCTTCTTTAACTTTCTTCACATCTTTTCCGTCCGGGGTTTTTCCGTTTACAAGTTGGGATTCGGTGTAAAATGTTTCATCAGAAACGCAGTACCAGCCTTCGTATTCGCTGAGGTAAATATCACCTTTTTCTAAAGATGTTTTTAAAAAACGTTCTACAACTTTTTGATGACGAGGTTCGGTTGTCCTAATAAAATCATCGTTCGTGATTTTTAATTTCTCCCAAGCATCACTAAATTTCTTGGACACTTCATCGGTGAATTTTTGCGGACTGATTCCACGCTTTATTGCGGCTTCTTGAATTTTTTCTCCGTGCTCATCAGTGCCTGTAAGAAAATAAACATCTTTACCTATCATTCTTTCAAATCTTGCCAGAACATCTGCGGCAATTGTGCAGTAAGCCGTTCCCAGGTGAGGGATGTCGTTTACATAATAGATGGGGGTGGTGACATAAAATGGTTCCATTAACTTCCTTTTACCGCGCGTCGCAAATCAAGCCAAAAGTTTTCGAAGGCTAATTTTTTATTTACGTTTGCGTGAATATCCTTTTCCAATATTACAATAGCAGTACTTAATTTTAAGAGATCCTGAATTTCAAAATGCTGGGCAAGGGAATTGAAGGCTTGTATTTCTTCGGCGGGTCCCGTCGCGGCTACGCCCAATTTGATACTTAAAATCATTTTGATCCAATGATTAAAAAGCAGGAGGGTAAAGAGAGCCGTTTCCTTTTCATTATTTAATAATTCAAGGCCTTGAAATCCTTCGAACGCTCTTGAATGGGGTAGATCTTTGAACATCTGGAAAAAATGATGCCGCAGATCTTTTTTACTCTCATCCGTCCATTTTTCCAGTAAGTCCATACGACCTTGACTGAGTTCCAATGCCCAAGGAGGCGAGTCTGGCGCTAGCTTTTTAACGTCACTCAAATCAAGGGCACCAAAATGCATTTTTTGGCAGCGTGATTGTATTGTGGAGAGTACAGCGCCTTTATTTGAACTCAACAAAATGAAATGAGTATTCTCAGGTGGCTCTTCCAAAGTTTTAAGAATAGCATTCGCTGATTGTGGGGTCATTTTTTGGCACTCATCAATGATAACTACTTTCCCATGCTTTTCAAAGGAACGCAGATTCACGAAATTTTGAATTTCCCTGATATTATCAATTTTAATTGTAACCTCCTCTGGAAAGAGGAGGAATAAATCCGGATGTGAAAGTTTACTCACGCGCGTACAACTAGGGCAAATGCCACACGGGGATTCTGGTTTTGGACAAAGAATTTTTTGTGCTAGGGCAAGGGCAGCGCGCTTTTTTCCAATTCCAGAAGGACCCGTAAACAGATAAGCTTGACCAGACTGAGAACTTTGAAGTGCCTGAAGCTGCGGCTTATGACCAAGAATTTGAGAAAAAAGGGATTGATGGTTCATAAATTTTTGATTCTCTTAGTGAGGATGGCTAATAGCTCTGCCGCTGATTGCCTTTCTGAATTTAAGACTAAAAACCTCTGAGAATGATTTTTAGCGATTTCTAAAAATCCATTTCTCACTTTCTGATGGAATTCTTTTTTTTCACCTTCAAGACGGTCGATTTTTCTATCAGATCTTCTGGATGCCGCAACATCAACGTCACAATCCACCAAAACGGTTAAGTCTGGAGTTACTTTTCCAGTAGCAAATTCATTGAGCCAAATCACGTCTTCAGAGGAAATATTTCTTCCCGCCCCTTGAAACGCTAGACTTGAGTCTGAAAACCTATCACTGAGAACCCAAACTCCGCGGGACAAGAGCGGCTTAATCTTAGTTTCCACATGCTGGGCCCGGTCTGCCTCATAAATAAGAAGTTCCGCCCTAGGGGTGGGGGCTTGGCCAGTGGTTTTCAGAAGCAGTCGGCGAAGTTCTATACCTAAATCCGTACCACCGGGTTCTTTAGTCATTTCAACGGTGTGACCGTCTTTTTTTAAAAATTCTGAGAGAAGCTGCAGGAGGCTGGACTTTCCAGACCCATCAACACCTTCGAAAGTTATAAAAGGCATATTGGCCATTAATGTGGCACATAAAGGTTAAAAAATCTTTGAAAAAATCCGAGAAAGCTTCATGGCCAATAAAGCTAATTTTAGAGTGCTCATTGCAGATGAAGACAGTTCCACAAGTCGGCGTCTCATTGAATTTTTGTCTCAAAAAGGTTTTGACGCCCACTATGTGACCAGTGGGAAAGAGGCAAGGGACGTAATTTTAGCTTGGAAGCCCCACTTCATCATTTATGATTTGATTCTCCCGGATATGAATGCCCTCCAAGTTTTGACCTGGCTCAAAGAACCCACTATGAAAGACAATACTGCAAAAGTCATAGTGACTTCTAGTAATAGCATCGTCAAAAACATCAAAGATTGTCTTAAATTAGGTGCCGTGGATTACATAGTCAGGCCTTATAAATTTGAAAATATACTCAATCGTCTTATCTTCCACATTCAAAATAAAAGAGAAATTTCTTCTGATTCTAAATCCCAACTAGTTCTAGACGGTGGAGATTTGTTTCTAAATCTTCTCGATGTGGTTATGCGAGAAGCTTTAAGTAACCGGGATCAAGAAGACGTTTTGTATAATATCAGTAAGATGATCGCAATCACTCTCAAAGCTGTGCGATGTTCTGTGGTGAATATTACTGAAGATCGATTGACTGGTACGATTTTAGCGAGCTCTGACGATAAAGATCAGACCGTTCGCGGAATGGTTTTAGATATGAATAAGTACCCAGAAATGATCCACGTCATGAACACTGAAAAATCCATCGTCATTGAAGATTTGGAATACGATCCCCAGCTGGCTCAAATTAAAGACTTGGTAAAAGGGATTTCATTTAACTCCATGATTTTATGTCCATTGACAAGAAATGGTGAAATGTACGGAGTTGTCAGTGCACGAATGGACAAAAAACATTCTAAATTTAACG
>JBBQPV010000366.1:0-3121 GCA_038216925.1 Bdellovibrionia bacterium | reverse complement strand
TCTTTTGCTTCGTCGCTCAAAGCATAACCGGTCATCAGTACACAATAACTTTTATCGGCACCTCGTCCGACCCTCCCCCTCAACTGATGGAGCTGGGACAACCCAAACCGTTCTGCGTGTTCCACTACCATGATGGTCGCTTGAGGCACATCTACGCCAACCTCAACAACGGTTGTGGAAACTAGAACTTTAATTTCTCCACTCTTAAATTTTTTCATGAGCAGGTCTTTTTCCTCAGCCTTCATTCTCCCGTGGAGGAGACCCACGGGGTAAGGCGCAAATTCCTTAGTTAATATAGCCGCCTGATCTGTGGCATTTTTTAAATCCATTTTTTCTGTTTCTTACACCAAGGGATAAATCACATAGGCTTGTTTACCTTTCACCAATTGATCTTTCACAAAACCGTAAACCGTCAGACGTTTTGGTTCATACACCACTCTAGTTGTAATGGGTTGTCTCCCCTTGGGCATGATTCTTATGGTTGAAACATCTAAGTCCCCGTACACTGTCATGGCAAGAGTTCTAGGGATGGGAGTAGCAGTCATGACAAGAAAGTGGGGATTAAAGCCCTTCTTTTTTAAATCTGCTCTTTGCCTCACCCCAAACCGGTGTTGCTCGTCAATTATGACCAGCCCCAAGTTTTTAAATTCCACATCATTTTGAATGAGAGCATGGGTTCCTATAACAAATTTAAACTCCCCTTCAGCAATTTTAGATTTAAATTCCTTAGAAACTTTATTTTTTTGACCCCCGGTCAGCAAAACAACTTTTATTCCTAAGGGTTCAAAAAGTTCTTTAGCTTTTAAAAAATGTTGCTCGGCTAAAATTTCCGTAGGTGCCATCATGGCCACTTGAAACCCATTTTCTATAACTAAAGCCGCGGCCAAAAATGCCACGATGGTTTTTCCGCATCCCACATCTCCTTGCACAAGCCGGTGCATGGGATGGGGTTTGAGTAAATCTCCGATAATTTCTGACAAAACTTTTTCTTGATCTTCAGTGAGTTCAAACGAAAGCAGTTTTCTCATGGCTTGAGACTGAGACGCTAGTGCTTTCATTGGGTTTGATTTTTCTCGCACAATTCCAGCTTTTGATTGGGCTAAAAGCATCTCCATCCAAAAAAATTCCTCAAATATAAGTCTCTTTTGAAAAGGTGACTTATATTCTGACCATATTTGATAATCTTCTTCACCGGGTTGATGAATTTTAGTCAGAGATTCTGTTAATGAAGGTAGGCCGGCTTGGACAAGAAGCCATTGGGGAAGAGTTTCTTTGATGTCCGCGGCAGCGTGATCAAAAGATGCCTTCACTATTTTTCGAATAAGTTTCTGATTAAGTCCTTCGGTCTCGGAATAAATAGGGAAAAGCCCCTTATCTGCAGAAGAGAGTTCCACCTCGCCCTCTCTTTTCTGAACATCGGGATGATGAATTTCTAAAACATTTCTGTAATGCTTTACTTCACCGGTCACCCGCACCCAATCTCCCGGAGTGAATGTTTTAAAATAATTTCTAAAAGGGACGCGGAACCACTTACCTGCTATTCGTCCAGTGGAATCGAAAAACGTCAGTTCAAAAATTCGCCTTGCGGTGCGCCCTAATGGAATTTCTTTTAAAGCCCCCACCTGAGCCATGAAGGAGGTGATTTCCCCTGGTCTAAGTTGATTGATTTGTTTGACCGCCTTGAGATCTTCATAGGCGCGGGGAAACCAAGTGAGCACGTCCCCGACCTTGGAAATATCTTTCCTGGCCAAGAGTGCGGCTACTTTAGGCCCTACGCCTTTGAGAAACTGGATCGGTGTGTCGAAGTTGATCATCTATTTCTAGGTTTAGAACCCCTTTCATTGACAGTCAACCATTCAAAAACCGATAATAATAGAGCTATGGCAACTGACGCGCCCCCTATGAAATTCTTCAAAATCCGTTTAGCGAGCATGCATCCTCACAGGCCCATTACTTTTGACATCTATATTTTACTTAATCAAAAATACGTCCTCTACATGCGCTCTGGTGGCAAATTTGAGGGGGAGAAGTTAGAAAATTTTCTTTCTAAAAAAGCCGACGTTTTTTACATCAGAGAAGAAGAACGGGATCCTTACAAAGATTATATTAAAGAGCGGGTTAATGATGTTGGGTTAAATCCGGCAGAAAAAGCATTAATTCTAAAAGAACATTCTTATTCTTTAGTGGAAGAGCTTTTTGAAAATCCCAAAATCGATCAAGCGCTTGAGGAATCTAAAGCTGTTATTTCTAACTTTGTGTCATTTATTGATGTGGAACCAACGGCCGTTGCCCATTTGATAGGCCTCAGCTCCCATGATTTTTATACTTACAATCACAGTCTTGACGTTTGCATTTACGCTCTGGGACTAGCCAGAATTTCAGGATTAAATTCTCCCGAAGAATTGATGGACATCGGAAGAGGCGCTTTATTTCATGACTTGGGAAAAAGAAAAGTTCCGGTGGAAATAATTTGTAAAAAAGGTGGACTTGATGAGGCTGAATGGGCCCAGATGAAACGTCATCCACTCTACGGGCTTCAGATTCTAAACGAGTTTCCCAATATTTCTGATGCCATCAAGGCATGCTGTTTTGAGCACCATGAAAATCATATTGGCAACGGATATCCTCAAGCGCTGAAGGGCCCAGACATTCACGTGATGGCTCGGATTGTGGCTCTCACTGACACCTATGACGCTCTGACAACAAAAAGAAGTTACAATATTCCCATGACTCCGCAAGATGCTCTGACCATGATGAAGGAAAAGCTTGCGGGTAGATTTGATCCTGATCTTTTAAAAGCCATGTACAGCGTTCTGTTTAAGTTAAAATAATTTTCACCTCGACCGAGTCCATGATTTTTACCCATTGACAAGAGCAGTGATTAGTCGCACTTTTTGTTTATAGAAATGGGGTGCCTCATGAAAATAATATTTAGTGTATTGGCTTTGACTTTTACCGTTGGCTACTTAGCGTTTGCCGCTTCCAAACCTCCAGTAGTTCTTGAATGCACTCGGTTACCGTTTAAAGACATCAAAGAATTGCAAGTCATCAAGGGTGTGACAGCTTACGGCATGATTATTAAAAATGAAAAAGGCGCACTCAGCTTTTTACCGGCAGATTC
>JBBQPV010000365.1:0-3129 GCA_038216925.1 Bdellovibrionia bacterium | reverse complement strand
GCTTCTACTGTGAACGGAAGTTTTTTAAATCAGATTCCCACTAGAGCTCCCTCGTCCATTTCGTCGGTTCCGGCACCATCGGATGCGCCAAATTTAGTTCAGATACCAGGAAGCATCTATGGAATGTGGAACGATGCTACTGGGATTTACGGTACAGCCCCATTTTCAGTTCAAATCAATCCAGCTCCAGTCCTTGACTATGACGCCGATGCGGGAAGAATCACATCTGCTATTTTCATCGCAAAAAAAGGAAATCAATCTGACCAAGATTACAGAGCGTCCTTAGACTCTGTAACTGCAAAGTTTCAAAAACGTCTCGCATTTTTGAATCCCACAAATCAATCCGCCAATGCGCCCTTAACTGACGTCTCCTCCGGATTGTGTTCAGCGGCAAGAGTGTTAAAGCATTCTTCAAACTTTATTCATCCCGGAGATTCTGCCGCTTTTGTTATTGTGAGTGATGATAATGATAGATTGAACGTAAGAAATCCCAACGGTAATCAATGTATTGATTCAATTGTTGGAAGTAATACCGTGGTTGACGGAAAGTGCGGCCACTATGAAACGGATTTCAGTTACAAAACCGCCGCCAATATTAATTATCAGGCCGATACAAATATTAATTATGAGGCAGGAACAAATATAAATTATTCTTATCCCTCCTCTGAAAACTGTTTTTTTAATTATTTTGATGGTTATTCTTATTCCTGGACCTACCAAAAAATTCAAACCAGCGTGGTATATACAAAATGTAATTTGATGGGCGATGGGACATGTGTCAACTCCACACCTAACACTGTGGCTGTGATTGATGGCAACTTTGTTTCAAATCCTGCCGGCGGTTGTTCTGGGGACATGACTTCTTACGTAAATTCTCCTGCTCCTGGCACCACTTTCAGATGCTCTGGACAAATCAGTGCCGTGCAAAATGGATCCGGCGGCGTTGATGCTGCTTCCAATGGTAGTCAGTGCAGTGCAAGCTTAGTTCAGGCCCTTGCGGGAAATGCCAACGTGACCAATGTTGCATGTAGTATTGGGTCGCGACACACCAGCGGTGGCTCTTCCTATAATCAGGCGCTAAATTCTTGTTCAAATTACTGCGCTACGCATCCGCAATTTGCAAGCTGCACGCTTACTAATACTACCGTTAATAAGTCTTATGGAACCTTAACTGTAGCCACTAACGGCGTTCAGTGTTCTTCCAGTTGCCCAAATAGTTCAGTCTGCGGAAATGGCAGTGTGAGTAGTTACATCTCAAGCCAGTTTGGAGCTTCAGCAACATGTAATGGAACAACACCCGTCATGGCATCGCTAACGGTAAATGCAGCCGCAGATGCTAACGGAAACCATGTGGACTGCAATAGCGCCCTAAGTGGGCGCACTGTTAAGAACTCACAAGGTGCAAGCATTTGCGCTGGTGCCGCCAATGTAAGTAGCTGCGTGGCCTCTCTGCAAAGCGGTACTAACACAGTTTCGCCGGCGTGCACTGTGAGTGGTGGAAACCAGGCTCTTGTCACTGCTCCTGTGGGAGTGGGCTGCGCAACGGCATGCTCCGCCTCTAATTCATTTTGCTCCGCTCAATTTTCTAACGTTGCAAGTTACCTGGCCCAATCCGGAAAGTACTGCTTGAGTTCTTCCAATGGAGGTCCTGGATCTTTAACTTTAAAATTTGACCCGGCGATTTCCGCCTCTGCATCTTGTGCCACCAAATGTCAAAATACACTTTCTGGCTCTTGTGATGGTTTAGGTTTTGGTGCATCAGATAATTCCACCATTGGGGATTACATCGCCCAAACTAAAAACGGCGGGCAAACATGTACTGCTAGCACAAGAAAAGTAAATGACTCTGCTAGTTTTGCAGTAGATCCTAATAACCAACAATCCGCGTGTACAACTTCAGCTAGCCCTTTCTTTTTCGCCAGTAACGCTCCTCACGTGGCCTCTCCGGTAACCAACTATGTTGCCGGTGATGCATCACACTCAGTAACTGCGTTTCAACAATACATTAAGGCTCAGGCTACACAAGTCTTAGGAGCCAATAATCCATTGGCCGTTGCCACCGTGACCCAACTTCCAGGGGATAATTTGATAGGTACGGACGTGGGAAGTGATTACATCGGTCTTGCAAGTGTGATGGGTTCTCAGCAAATCTCCAGCATCAAAGGTGATTACTCTGCAGCACTCGGTAATATTTCTGACTTCATTGTCAGGTCTTCTCAAAATAGTTTCGCTCTGCCAATTCCGGCGGATAAAGTGGTGTTCACCGTATCTGTGTTGAAGGTAGGTTCAAATGTTTGGACATCTCTTGATAGCTCAAACTGGACTTGGTCAGGACAAACCCTCAGCATTAATCCAAGTGCAGGTCTACAGATTGGTGATCAACTCATGTACGTCTATCGTGACGGCGGCGGCTGAAACTAGACTTCTCTTCTGTTAATGTATATTCTCTTGACCAATGAAAATCCTATGGACCCTGTGGTGTTTCTTTATCTCAAGAAGGCGTGGACGATGGAAGTCCAGAGAGAGTCTTCTGCGTTGGCAAAATAAAAAAGTCGTAAATTTTCTAAAAAAATATGTGCCTCTTTCTCCGTTTTACTTTTCACGGTTCGGAATTCTGACTTTTGAAAATTGGCGGCAATTGCCACCGGTAAACAAAAAAATCATCATGGATAATTTTGCCGGCGCAAATACTTTAGGGATTACCAAGGAGGATGCCTTTGCAGTGGCGGAACAAGGGGAAACCACCAGAAATTTTACGGGAATGCTTGGGAAAATATCTGTGGGACTCTCCTCGGGAACCAGTGGCCATAGGGGATTTTTCCTCGCAACTCCAAAGGAGAGGGCGCGGTATGCAGGTACGGTTTTAGGAAAACTAGTTCCGGATCTTTTTCGAGGAGGTCATCGGGTAGCTTTGTTTTTAAGGTCAAATAATGCCCTTTACACAAACGTAGAAAACATTTTTTTAAAGTTCAAATATTTTGACCTTACTCATTCGTTATCTAGTCACGTGAAAGATCTAGGTGAGTTCCAACCTACACTCATTGTCTCACCCCCTTCCGTACTCAGACAATTAGCCCAGGAAATATTGGCCGGAAAATTAATAATAAATCCTAGAAAAGTTTTATCTGC
>JBBQPV010000364.1:0-3138 GCA_038216925.1 Bdellovibrionia bacterium | reverse complement strand
AAAGTGATTGATATAAAAACGCCATTAAAAATGAAACCCATGCCCTCCAAAATAGTAAAGCACAAGCTTTCAAGTGGAGCGCTTGTGATATTGAAGAAAAACTCTGAAGTTCCGGTGATGAGTATCAAGCTGGGATTTTTGGGCGGATTAAGACTAGAAAGCGAGCGAAGCCCCGGGTCCACCATTCTCCTTTCAAACACATGGACCAGCGGCACGTCGGCAATGAATGAAGAACAAATTGCCGCTACTATTGAGAATAATGCATCTTCCCTGTCCGCGTTTGGTGGGAGAAATAGCATTGGTTTGTCCTTTGATTGCATCAAAGCTTATTTTGAAAACACAAAACCGATTTTAATGGATGTGGCAAGCGGCGCACGCTTTCCACAATTAGCTGTGACTAGAGAGGCCCACATTCAAAAAGAGCATTTGAAAAATCGGGCAGACAGTCCTCAATCAGTTGTGTCGCAAAAATTCATGGAAAATGTTTTTGAAGGCCACCCCTATTCAAAAGATCTCCTTGGACAGGATTCATTTTTGGATAATGCAAAGTCAACTGATCTGGCAGAACTTTTTAAACAAACGGTCACATCCGACAACGCAGTCATTGTTGCCGCTGGGGATTTTGATGAGGGAAAGCTATTAAAGTATTTTGAAGACGTGTCAGATGCTATGGGGCGTGGGAAAAAGCATGGAGAATTATTTGCTCTGAAGCCATTGATGGAAAGTAAAAAAATCTATCTACCTCTGACCAAAGAACAAACCCACATCATAGTCGGTTACAGAGGAATTTCTCTCACCGATGACAGGCGTTATGCCCTTGATGTGTTGCAGGCCATCCTTGCGGGCCAAGGGGGACGATTATTTCTAGAACTGAGGGACAAAGCATCTTTAGCCTATACAGTTGCGCCCATTCACATGAATGGAATTGAGAGTGGTTATTTTGGTGCGTATATTGGCTGCTCTCCAGAAAAAGGGGAGAAAGCTATTTCAATGCTTAATATTGAATTTCAAAAGATGATTGATAAAGCGCCGTCACTGGACGAAGTGAATAGAGCTAAGAAATATTTGATCGGACAAAACCACATCGGGCTTCAAAAAAACAGTTCTCAAGCGACCTCCATTTTGTTTGACGAAATTTACGGCATCGATAGCCAAGAAACTTTTCATTACTACGAACACATCAAGGACATTAAACCCGCGGACATTCATAAACTTGCGCGGGAGCTGTTTGATGCACACAACATCACTGTAGCCGTCGGTAATAAATGCCCTTGGTAAAAAGGTGCCAGCCCACTTTTCAATAGGCAGCGCGGCAATGTGGTTTTTTAGAGGGTTCTACGTGCACACCGATGGCTTGTGAATTTGACACAGAGTTTCTTCTCTGGAGAAGTTTAATCTCCGTTAGTGATCGCGCTGGGAGCAGGATCTTCTTTGGCAATGTGAAAGTATTGAAGCTCTGATTTCACTTCTACATAGGCCTTTGCCAGGAAGATAAGAGTGCTCCCGCGTACTGGGCTATACCTCGTGATGGCTTGTGGGACGTGACCGTCTTCAGTTGGAAGATTGAAGTGCTCACCGTATCCGCTCCATAAGTATAATCCATTGGGATCAATTTTATCTATAGTGAGATCTTGAGTCCCGACTTGCTGGATTTTTTTAGGATCACATTTGCCGTTTGCGGAAAATGCATTTGTTGCAGATAAGGTAAAACTAGAAATTACCAAACAAGTCAAAAAGATTTTACTCATAACTTAGTCTCCATTATTAGAGGGGAGATCGGGGCCGGTGGTGCTAAAAAACCCAATGTGCCTAGCTATATCAGGAGTATTTCTAGCAAGTATAATCAGCTCTGATCCGTGAATTGGTGAATATCGATTCAACTTAAGATCGCCGCCTCTTTCAAATGTTTTGATGGTGTCTGTTAGTCCGTCCCAGTAATACAAACTATTCGGGTTTATTTTTTCAACGGTTAAAAGAATGGGGCGTGGTGCGTTTTCATGTTTCATAGGAACGTACTCTACAGGTGTGAATTCACCTAGATGGAGTAATACATTTCCAAAAAGATCTCCCCAGACCCGCAGCACGCGTCCCTTTACTAATTCCATATGATGTAAAACGGCCTGTCCTGGGACGCCGATTTGCCCTATGTCCAAGAGGCCCTCACCAAGCCACCTATAATTTAATCCTTGGTTTATAGTTCCTAAACTCAGTCCAGTGTTAATTGTAATTTTGGGCCGGACTACATTATCTTTTGGCGTTTCTGCGGGAGCAAAGTCTTGAATAATACTTGAAATGTGTGGAAATATTTTGGTCCACAGCATAAGCATTTTTCCATTCACTAAATCGAAGTGATCTATAGAGCTTGGCATAGGTGAGCCCATATCACTGACTTTTAAGCGAGTTCCGTTGCCAACCCATCGATAATTTATTTGTTGGTTTATAGTATCAATGGAGAGGGGTCTATAAACTGGACGGGGCCCGTAATGCTCAGACTGCTCTGAGAAAGTTCGATGTACTTCATTGCCACATGAGGCTTTGGCGTCAGATATAGTTATCAAGATCGCAAACATGGTTAAGATGACCAATAGAAATTCATTCATACATTAGGTCAATCCAATTACTGCGCCAGATATTTTTCATTTGAAATCCCATAGTTAGCTAAAGTGCGGCCAGAACTAAAACGTCTTAACGGCATCCAGATGGCTATCTGTTACACAGTAAATGAACGCGGATTTGAGGCCCAGAACCAATATAATAGATTTGAGCCCCCCGTTTTGACTTAGAGTGCCAGATTTGAGATAATATAACCCGGGGGATTTACTGGTGAATAAGAAGATTGATCTTTGTCAAAAACCCTCTGAGTTCTTCAAAGAGAAAGTCAGCGAAGTCATGACTCGCTCTCATTTTACCACTACGGAAATTGCAGAATTTTATATCGTCGATCTCCTGGGAAGATTCATGGTGACTTCAAACCTCTTTGATAAGGTCGATGACGAGCATCACCTGCAACTTGATCCACTAGCCATTCAATTATTAAGCGCGCAGAAAACCGGTGTAAATGATGCTGAAAAAATTAAGATGTTCAAAAAACTTGGAGACACCTCTTTATATATTAGCGGATTTTTTGCGGGGTCATTG
>JBBQPV010000363.1:0-3145 GCA_038216925.1 Bdellovibrionia bacterium | reverse complement strand
TAAAGCTTAAGGCGCTAAAAAAATTCACCGGCGTGCAACAACCAATTAGTTTTTAATTTCTAATACTTTTTTTTCAAGTTCACTAATGCGTTTCCTCAAATCAGTAGCGTTTCTGAGGACAGCGGTATTTTTCAAATATTCTCCAAGGGGCTGGATTGGCCCTCCAGCGTAGGCCCCAGGAGTGTCTATGTCTTTTGAAACACCCGCCCGATGTAAAAGTACGGCGTCACTGCAAACACTCACGTGATCTAAAATTCCAGTTTGCCCACTGGCAATCACGCGGTCCCCAATTTTACTAGAGCCTGCAACACAAAGAAAAGCTGTGAGGAGACAATCCTGTCCAATTTCAACGTTATGAGCCACGTGACAAAAATTATCCAATTTAGTGCCGGCCCCTATGCGCGTCTCTCTGTAGGTGGCACGATCAATACAATTATTAGCACCTACTCTTACCCTGTCTTCAATGACCACTCTTCCCGTTTGCGGAATAGGATAACTTTTCTTTTTTGCATCCTGTGCAAAGCCATACCCCTCAGACCCGATGACACTACCAGAACAAATGACTACGTCATTTCCAACGACGCAGCCATACCCCACGCAAACCAATGGATGAATCACCGTTTCATTTCCAATGGTCACGTCATTTTCAATTACTACCCCACTCATGATTCTGCAGTTTGTGCCTATTTTTGAATTTTTTCCAATCACCACCCGAGGTTCGATAATAGTTCCTTCTCCGATAACAGCGGTCTCATGGATTACCGCAGAAGAATGAATTCCATTCCAACCTGTCTGAGTAAAATCTCGGTCCGCATATTTTTTCTTTATTAAAGCGTGAGCTAAAGAAATATTAGAAACTGAAATTACAGCAAGAGCAGGGACTTCAGTAAAAAGATTCTTTAACCCCGGGGAAGTGACCACTGCAGAAGGTTTGCGGGTTTTAACGATTTCCAAGTATTCTTTCTTATCAGCAAAAACCAGGTCGCCGGATTTACAATCTTCTATCGCCGCGATGCCCAAAATTTTGATGCTGCCTCCCACGGTGTCTATAAAAAGTCCTGATGATTTAAATTCAGACACCATCTCATCTACAGTTAATTTAATACTCATTTTGTCTCCGACCTCGCTTTAAATGTGGACGTTTCACTCTATTTCAGAGATGATTTGACATATAACATTTTTGAAGAATCGTAGGCAAAAAAATTGGTCGAAACTGACGTACCTCTCATCACTCCTGAGCAAACCCCGAAAGAGCTTAGAACAATAGGGTTCTATAGCCAAGCTTTGGCAAAAGATTTACCTGCAAAAGTTTTTGAAAGAAATCCGCTGAGGCTTCTTTGGTATGGGGGCTTAGCGGTTGGATCTATAGCGGCCTTTTCTGCTATCGTATTTTTACATCTCCCCTGGCCCGTCAAAATAGGTTTAGGGCTCTTCTTAGGATTTTGTAACGGGACTATGGCTTTTGTTTCCCATGAATTATTTCACGGTAGCATCGTGAAGAGCACTCGAGCTCAAACGATTTTGGGTTTCTTTGGAGCCATTCCATTTTTTATATCGCCAACTTTTTGGAGATATTGGCATAACCGACTTCACCATGGAAGAACCCAACAGTTGATTCGAGATCCCGACGCATTTCCAAATTTAAAAATTTATAAGAACAGTCCCTTCGTCAAATTTATTTATCCGTACACACCGGGATCTGGACATAAGCGAAGCGTTTTGTATTTTTTCTTTTGGTTTTCTTATCATAATTTTGTAGCTCAACTTTATCTGAGATTTAGAAATAAAATATTTGATTCTCTCGACCAGAAAAAAGTGACTCTAGAGTTTGCTGGACAAATTGCCATCGCTGGTGTGCTTCTGGCTATCGCTGGCCCCCGGAATTGGCCTTTTGTTATTCTTTGCCCGCTAGTGGTTCAAAATTATCTTTTGATGAGTTACATTTCCACTAATCACAATTTAAGTCCCCTCACCACGGAAAACGATCCCCTGGTCAATTCCCTCACGGTAACAAATTGGAAACCACTGGAATTTTTGAATATGAATTTTGGATACCATGTGGAGCATCACATTTTCCCCTCTGTAAATGGAAAATATGCAAAAGATATTCACAAGGCTTTAGTTAGAACTTTTCCGGAAACTTACCTAGTTATGCCCAAGTGGAAGGCTGTTAAGGCTTTGTATAGCACGTCGAGAATTTACAAAAACGCAAATGAGCTTATTAATCCCTATACTTTAAAAACTTATCCAACATTAAAGCCCACATCTAAATCCCTTTGATAGGCCTGTGTTGTCTCATATCAAAAATATTATCTTGTCCTAATATATGAAGTCCCACATCAAACATACACATTGTTTTGTCCGCCTGAGCTTCAGATATATTTGTGTAAGTAGCCGCCCGACCATCTACCACATAGACTGCGCCTGAACCTAAAACTTTGAATCGATGCCCGTGCAGAATGATAGCGGTATCTTCATCAATCCCAATACCAATAAGAACTGGATTCTGCGCTACAGCGCCGAGGAGACGTCCTATGCGTCCTCGCTGCGCAAAGTGTTGATCAATGATCATCTCCTTCACAAAGCCAAGTCCCTGGGCCATTTTTAATGTTCCGCCAACTTTATGTGATTCCCCGCCGCCACCAGCCACAAGCATAGTCTCACTCATGGCGGAAGCCCCTGCCGAAGTTCCTGCGATGACGCCGCCGTGTTCAAATATTTTCCGGACGCAATCAACAATGGGAGTTCCACCAAGCTTTGTTGTAATTTTAAGTTGGTCGCCCCCAGTAAAAAAAACTCCGTGGGCGTGTTGGAATATTTTGGTTATATTTTCTTCAATAGCATCCAACCGTTCCTCAACATGAAGTACTTCAACGTGTTCTACACCTAAAGATTCAAATATTTTTTTATAGTCTCGTCCCACCTCTAGTGGGATTTCACTGGCCGCAGTAATAACCACCATTTTTTTCCCGGGCATGCGCTTTACAACCTCCCGCAGAATGATTTTTTCGTTTTGCTTGTCTTCTGCTCCACCGATGATGATGGCGGTTCCCCTATGCAGTGGACGAACCTGCGGTTTGGATTCAAGTCCCTTATGGGCCTGGGCTACTCTCTTTTTGAGACTCTTGATTTTAGCCGAAGTCTT
>JBBQPV010000362.1:0-3158 GCA_038216925.1 Bdellovibrionia bacterium | reverse complement strand
CCGGAATGAATCTCTCCACATGACCAACCTTTAAATTAAGACTCATTTTTTTTGCGATGTAGCAAATCTCTTGAGCCTGTGTAGAGGTTACCGTCTTGGGCTTCACAACAAATACTGATATTCCTTTTTCTAGAAGATATTTGGCGATCTCGTAATGACTCTGTGTGGAGGCTGCCACAGTAGCGACGTCTATGCGCCCTACAAGCTTTTTGTAGTCTGATTCAAATTCAACATTGAGTTCTTTGGCAACCTCTTGACCTCGCTCCCCGTGGGAATCACAAACTGCCACGAGCTCAATGCCTTCAATCATTTTATATTTTTGCGCATGAAACCGCCCTAAGTAACCAACACCAACTACCGCTGCTCTCAAAGTGCAACTCCCCGCTCACTACTTTTAATAAAATTAACAAGATAGTTCACTTCATCAATATTAGCGCACTCACCGGCAATTCTGGTTAGAGACTCCTCTAATATTCCAGTTCCTTGAGTGAGAATTCTCACCGCTCGATTAATATTTTTAATGGTTTCTTCAGAAAATCCAGATCTTTCCAGTCCAATTTTGTTTGTCGCTCTAGTCAACGCGTACCCACCCTGAGCGATGGTGTAAGGCAAAACATCTTTATTAACCAGTGCACCGCCGGCCACAAACGCATGTTTTCCAATTCTTACAAATTGGTTAACGGCGCAGAGACCACCTATGGTCACTTTGTCCTCAATTGTCACGTGCCCTGCCAGCTGCACGGTATTGGCGATCACGTTATTGTTTCCTATTTTATTGTCATGGGCCACGTGGCTGTAAGCCATGATCAAATTTCCGTCGCCAATCTTTGTGATTCCTCCACCAGTGACTGTCCCGATACTCATGGTCACGGATTCTCTGATGGTGTTATTATTACCAATGATAAGCTGGGTGGGTTCCCCCTTATATTTTAAATCTTGTGGTGGTCCACCGATTAAACTGAAACCATAAATCTTATTATTATTTCCAATGACCACTTGGCCGGTGAGAGATCCCACTGCGACGTGACTGTCCAAGTAGCAACCATCACCAATCTCTACGTTATCATGTATGCGGCAAAATGGCCCAATCACCACGTCTTTTCCAATTTTAGCTTTTTTAGAAACTATGCTGGATTCATGAATCATCTTGAACCTCAGATGGAAAACTTTTTGCCATCATTTCTGCCTCTGCCACCACGGCTCCATCAACTAAGGCTTCACCTCTAAAATAAAAGAGAAGTCCCCGGTCTTTTATTACTTCAACGTTTATAAAAAGTTGATCCCCGGGAGTGACAGGCTTTCTAAACCTACAATTATTGATTGTGGCTATGAGAACGTCCATTTTTGTACCTGGTATGGCGGGCCTATGTCCTAGTACTGCCGCGGCTTGAGCCATAGCTTCAACAATAAGTACACCGGGCATGATTGGTTTATTCGGAAAGTGCCCCTGAAAGAAATGCTCGTTCATTGTGACATTTTTAAGGGCTACTATTTTTCTACCCACCCATGAACCAGTTCCGGGAGGATCAATAGAAATAATCCGATCGATAAGAATGAAAGGGTAACGATGGGGCAACATTTTCAAGATTTCATTTATGTTCATGAGTGCCTTCAGTTTTTCCAAAAAGTTTTTCCAATTTAATCAACCGCTGATAAATTTCCGGGAGTCGCAAAAATAAAACTTGAGTTTTTAAATACTGCTTCAATGGAACCGCAGGATAACCCTTTACCTCTGTATTAGCAGGAATGTCTTTACTGATCCCGGATTGAGCTCCCACGGACACATGATCTCCAATTTTGACATGTCCTTTTGTTCCTACTTTTCCACTGATCAGAACGTTCTTGCCTATAATAGTATTTCCGCTGATCCCAGACTGGGCGCAAATGATAGTATTGTCCCCGATTTCACAATTATGTCCAATCTGAACCTGATTATCTATCTTAACTCCGTTACCAATGAGGGTGTCATCAAAAGTCCCCCGATCAATAGTGGTTGTAGCGCCAATTTCCACATCATCCTTCAGAATAACCTTCCCCACCTGAGGAATTTTAATCTGTTTTCCTTCTGATGAGATGAAACCAAATCCATCGCTGCCAATGACAGATCCTGCATGAAGAATATTTCTCTTTCCAATGATGCAACCATGAAGCACTTTAGCCCCAGGGTGAAGTAAACTTCCCTCACCAATTTTGGCGTTCCCACCAACATACGCACCGCTTTTTAAAATTACATCTTTTTCAATTATGGCATTTTTCTCGACGGTCACAAAAGCTTCAACCTGAGCGGTGGGATGTACTGTTGCCTGGGGATGAACGAAGGCCAATGGATTTATTTGCGCTACCGCTTTTTCTGTGGGGTGAAATATCTCGGCCATACGGACAAAGAATAAGTAAGGTTCTTTTGTAATGGCAAAAACCTTTTTACTTTTTACTTCCGGTGCCAACTGATTAAAAAAATCCTCCGTCATGACCCAAAATCCAGCGGGACTCAGATTCACCGCGGGTAAGTAAGCGGGATTTGAAACAAAGCAAGCAGTATCTTGGCCCGCAGATCTGGGGTCACCCAAGGATTTTATTTCGAATTCAGGATCACCCACAAGACGCGCCTGAAATCTCTGGCAAACTTCGCCTGCTTTAACAGTGGTCAAGGATTTATCCTACTTACTTTTTCTTGTCGGGGGATTTTTTATCGTTAAACATAGACACAACCTTTTCGGTGAGATCTAGCGGTTTTTTTGCCCAAGCCACGCCGTTCTCCGCTTTTTCAAAAATCATTGTGTAATCATCTTTTTCACCAATGCCTGCAACAATGGCTCTGATTCTTTCAACAATGGGCTCCGTCATTTTAACTTCTTTGCCTTTGATTTCCTGCTGACTCTTCATCATTGTTTCTTGAAAGCGACCATATTCTTCTTGAAATTCCATGGCCTTTTTTTGCTTCACTTCATCACTGAGCACCATGCTCTTCTTCTCAAGATCTTCCTTCATTTTTCTAAGATTTTTTTCTTTTTCCTGAAGCTCAGCTTTTTTCTTGTTGAACTCATCTTCTAATTCTTTTTTAGCCTTCTTCCCAGCTTCGGTGGATTGAATGGCTTTTTGCATATCGTAGTAGCCAATTTTAACTTCCGCTCTAGCTGATGCTGCAAATGCGGTTAATA
>JBBQPV010000361.1:0-3161 GCA_038216925.1 Bdellovibrionia bacterium | reverse complement strand
TGGCCAAAGGAATTTCCTGCCCCAGAAGTGTACGCAAAACAATCTGAAGAGAACTCAAAAAAGAATGCGGCCATTGCGGAAATCGTAACTCGGGCAGATGAAGAAACCAATTCACAGGCAACAGAAGAAGAAAGTCTAGCGGAAGGAGCCCGCGCTAGAGAGGGATTTGTGTGGCGTGGAGTCTTAAGAGTCACCGATCAATTAGATGAAGATACCGCGAAAAAGGTGACGGACGAAATTGAAGCTTTAGGCGGCACGAAGGCTGGGCAAGTAGAATTAGGATGGAAGAAGGGGACGACACGATATTACCATTTCACTCTACCTATAGCTAACTACACTCAGTTCCAAGAACAAATGTCCGCCATTGGGACAATGAGTTTGGTGAAAGAAAAACATCCCAGAGTCATGAAAGAAGATGTCATGAGAGTCATTATGTCTCTTGAGGGTGGGAAGTGAAGAGGGCAAAAAAATCTCTCACCAGTGTTTTAACCATTTGGTTTCTCACCTTTACCATTATTCCACTGGCCTTTATTTATGGGTACAGCACGGTACTGTACAAAGACTCCATCAACTCTGAACTCCAAAAGCGATTGGAAGGAAATATCCGTGAAATCGGCGTAAGCCTTGCGGAGTTTGAAACCTTTATTTTAACCTACGGAAAAATTCACGCCTCTGACCCCACACTCTCATATCATGCCTCCACAAGAAATGTTCCAGCCGCCCGCAGAATTCTCACCGAATGGCTAAAAACTTACACGGCCTCTCGAATTGTTTTATTTGATAGAGAGGGCAGACTTTTGGTGGCACAGGAGAGAGGTCCCACCAATCAAATTAAACCTCAGGCCAATCTGGAAACTGGTGATGTCTTTCTTTCCGATGAAATGATCAGGGATATTGGAAGAAAAGGTCAGTTTAGCGTGAGGGAAACTCAACCCCAACAGGGTTTACTTCTTATTGTTTTTACAAAAATTCTTGATAAGAGATCTAAAAATGCAGGGTACTTAGAAGAGGTCATTAAACTTGACCAGGCATTTATTTTGAGTTTAAAAAAACGACTCAATTTAGAAGCAGTATTCTTTGATGGAAATATGAAGCCGGTTATTTCTTCCAATGAAGACTTACTCTTATTACCACCAGATTTTTTTCCCAGTAAAATAGGTCCCGATGGCTACGCGTTTTTTGATATCACCAGCCGCGGCGAACCTTTTGGTATGATGGTCAAAAAAATTGTTGACCCCAAAGGGAAGCTTTATGTCACTCTGGGACTTGCCGCTTCCAAAACAGACACGCAAAAAGTTTTAAGAAGAATTAAACTTACACTCCTCTTTGTTACAATCTTAGTACTGCTATTTTTAATTCCCCTTCTTATTTACGTTTCTAAGAGAGTGGTCAAACCAATCCATCAGTTAGTGGAGGCCACACAAAAAATGGAAGCGGGGGAGCCACAAAAATTGGAAAATGTTACTGAAACAGAAATGGGACTTCTTGTAGAATCCTTCAATGAGATGTCTCGGAAAATTTCTTTAGGCCGCCAGGAACTAGAAAAGAAATTAGAGGAGCTTAAAAATACCCAAGCCACACTCATTCATTCTGCAAAAATGGCCAGTCTTGGCCAGCTGGTTGCTGGCGTTGCCCATGAGCTTAATAATCCCATCGGTTTTATTTATTCCAACATTGCCCATTTAAGAGAGTATGCAGATAAGCTTCAGAAAGTTTGGAAGACCGCAGAGACAAATCCAGAAAAACTCGATGAAGTTAAAAAGGAAGTGGATTTTGATTACATTGTTGAGGATCTACCAAAACTTTTGACCAGTTGTGAAGATGGGGCAAGACGGACGCGAGACATCGTTTTAGGTTTAAGAAATTTTTCCCGGCTGGATGAAGCACAATTAAAAAAAGTGGACATTAAAGAAGGTCTCCAAAATACATTGAAGCTTTTGGCCAGCGAGTTAAAAAATAGAATCAAGCTGCATGAAGACTATGGAAAAATGGGAAATGTGCGCTGCTACGCCAGTCAACTTAACCAAGTTTTTATGAACATAATCAGCAATGCCGCGCAAGCGATTCCCGGGGACGGAGACATTTGGATAAAGACTTGGGAAAAAACTGGAATGGCGAATATTTCCATAAGAGATTCTGGGCCAGGTATCCCTCAGACTGCTATGGATAAAATTTTTGATCCGTTTTTTACCACTAAACCGGTGGGTAAAGGAACTGGTTTGGGACTCAGCATCTCCTACGGCATTGTTCAAAAGCATGGAGGGGAGATCACAGTCCAAAACGTTAAAGAGGGCGGAACTGAATTTGTAATTAAGGTTCCCATGGACGGCCCGTCGGACGCCGGTGTTTCAAATACCGCTATATCCTAATTCAGTCAGAAAAAATTTTTGCAGCTTAGCTTGTTTATGATTGAACTTTCCAATAGTGAAAAAGTCGCTGGTTATTTAAAGAGTCAAATTCAGCGGGCTGAGGTTGAAGAGTTTTGGGTCATGGCCTTGAATCCCCAGTGTGTGCTCATAGAATCTAGAATGTTATTCAGAGGAACTGTTGACCATTGTTTCATTCACCCAAGGGATGTTTTTAGGTTTGGCATTCTTCACAATGCAAGTTTTCTCATTGTTGGACATAACCATCCCTCGGGAAACTGTGTTCCAAGTATTCAGGATGTTAAAATGACAAGGCGATTAATGACATTGGGAAGACTTATTCAAATTCCGGTTCTTGATCATGTCATTGTAGATTCAAACGGGGCTGGATTTTATACTTTTAATGGACAGAAGCGGCTTCCAGATGCCGAAGCTCTTCAGCTATGTTTCGATCAGCGTTGACCTCAGCCTCATGAGCTTTCCTTTCGAATTCACGCTGGACGGCACCTCGATAATTACCGCGATACCGTGCATATTCTTGTCGTTCAGAGAGCTCTTCTCCAATGACGTCGGTGGGGTCGACTTTTTTCGCAAACACTGCTCTGGGTCTATCCATCGCACCTTGTTGCTCCCCTGCGCGAATGGGGTCTAGGTTGTCAAAGGCCCTTAGCTCATCAAGTTTATTTGATTTCTCTACTTTTAGAACATCATCATGGGACTTTAAGAATTCCAAATTGGCATTTTGAAGTGCCATTTGTTCAAAAGCCTCGGTTCTTTTCATTTCTAAGTTCACGT
>JBBQPV010000360.1:0-3162 GCA_038216925.1 Bdellovibrionia bacterium | reverse complement strand
TTGAAGATGCAGAAGTATTTTTGAATCTCTGTAAATATTTGGAGCTTCCGACTGGGCGTAAGCTCCCGTCAAAGTAATTTGATCTTCAAGTTTTAGCGCGTGAATTTTTTCTTTCACTGAATTTTCTGCATTTGGCCATCGTAGGGGCCCGGCAATACGAAGACTTGCTTTTATGGCCCGGTCCTTAAGATGTTGTAGCGCTTCAATAGCGTGTTCGACTCTCTGTGGTTGATGATGAGACCCCATGACTAAAAGACTAACTCCGGGTTTTGGTGAATTTTTTGAAGGCGAAAATTTTTGCAGATCAATAGGATTGTAAAGAATCTCAAACTTCATATTGGGAGGAAATTTTACCCAATGATCGACAGCGTCCAGGCAAAACTGGCTTTGAAAAAAAACATAGTCGGCTAAGTTGAGTAACTGCTGGTTTCTGAAATTGATCCTTTTACATTCATTTGGGCTAGTCCATGCGGGAAAAGCAACTCCGTTTTGATTGATGACAATTTTGATACCCTTTTTTTTGCACACCTTTGCCCATTGGACTGCCCCTTTGGGTAAACTACTGGTGACAAGATAGAGGATATTTCCCTTAAGATGATTCTCCAAATATTTCTCACTAAGGGGAATCAATTTCACCGCCCCACCAGATGCTATTTGATTTTCTGCGGGGACCTGACCGGCATATACAATTTGTGGAATTGTCGATTCGGATTTGCTGAGGAAGAGACTGAGGCGAGCTCTCATTCTTAAATCTAAAAATGTGCGGGCTAGTTTTGAAATCAATTTTTTCTTCTCCTAATAAACGTCTTACGCATCAAAATCGTCCATAGACCAAGCGCTAAGCACGTGATTAGTTGCCCCCACTTGTAGCTTGAAGGATCGAATTTATAATTGATGGAAGACTGGCCAGCATCCACTTTCACTGCCCTAAGAACTCCATTGGCTTTTAAGATCGGAGTGTCTACTCCGTCTACAGTTGCCTTCCATCCAGGATAAAACGTTTCAGATGTGACAAAAAATCCTCGTTGACTATTTTTAACTAAGTATTCAACTTCCATTTCAGTCGAGGAAATTATTTTAGTGTCAAAACTTTCTTCAATTTTTTTATTTTCTAAGACATTTTCTAAATCTGAGGGATTCTGGCTATAAAAAGTAAATCCTCGGGGTCTTGCTTTAGTGTTCTGGTAAATGAGGACATCCTCGCCTTCAAATACCTTTGTAAGATCGGGACTATTTAAAGGTGAACTTATTGGCCTACCGACATAACCCACATTAAGAAGTCCAAGTTTTGAAAAATCGGAATAATGAGTCACGAGATCCAAAACCACCGCAGGTCTCATTCCATCAAAGCCATCGATAGTATGTAGCTTAAATGGGGCAGAGAGATTCGGAACTAGTACTTGGGGCTGAGTTCCCAGGTCATCCTCATTGTTAAAGGTGCTGCGAAATCCCTGTCCATTGGATTTTAGAAACTTGGTGACAGAGTTCTCTTCAAAAAGGGGATATTGATTTAAATTATTTCTGGGTAGCCATTCAAAGTTAAAATGACCTAAATCAATAAGAGTAATTAAAAATAGCATGGCAACCAAAAATCTTTTTTGAACCAGACCTTTTTTAAATGCAAAGTAAGCTAAGCTAAAAATTGAGAATGTGACAAAAGGAATCCATATTTTACTATTTGGCGAGAGCGTAAAGGAGGTTAGGAAATTTTCAATTCGATTGACCATCCATTGAGGATGCCTGGATCCAGCTGCACCTGACGGCATTTTCATTATTTTATCTTTTAGTAGACCAGATAACCAATCTCTTTTAGAAACCAATAAAACCGTAAATGCTGCAATGAAGACAAATATGGTGAGATAAAAAGCCCCAGCCCCTTTGACGATCTTATGAAATGAACGTGAGAGATACTCATCGCCAATTAGAAACTTTTCAAAAAAGAGGGCGCCCACCACACATATGCCCAAAATATAGACTACGAAAAATCGAAAATAAAAGAAACGGTCCAATGGTGTAAATGTCGGAATGCAGATTCCTAGAATTACAAAAATCAGAAAATAAATGCAGCGCCTATCTAATTTTTTGAAATTAAAGAACCCTCCTATTCCAAATAGTAGCGGGACCGCGCCAATGTAGCCGGTAAAATCCTGTAAGTTAGAATTTACTAGTTTTGTTAGGTCCAGGGTGCGAACAGAACCCAAGAGCTCGGGGATGAGAAATCCAGATAAAAAGGGAATAGATAAAAGTCTTTGCGCCAAGGTCTTGTGATAATAGATACCGGCAATACGGGAACTGCCCTTTGCCATATCCTGGATTAAATACTCAAGATCAGGAATCCACATGATGGCCGACAGACAAAATGCAAATATGAAAACGCCAAATCCCAAACTCACAACTCTGGAAAACTGTTTCTTTGAAGGATGTAAGTAAATATGAACTAGTCCCAAAGTGCCCATCAAAAATAATATCGTTCCATCAGATTGAAAGAAACCGTCGGTGAAGCAGAGGGCTAGTAACAAACTGCTCCAGGCAAAACCACGAATATTTGTTTTATTGAGTAATTTCAAAAATAAAGCGATGAACCAGGGAGCCCAAGAGAACGGCCCCGTCATCCACTCCCGGAGCATCAGGGTGACAAACATACTGTTGAGCATGTAAGCCATAGAAAATAACAGCGCCGGCCAAAAACTCACATTCAGTGAAGACAAAAGAAAGAACATGCCTAAGCCGGCAATAAAGAGCTGAATAATTAATTTCACACAGTACATGTGCTCCACGGAGCCGAATTTCAGAATCCAGTTTGTGGAACTAAAATGTGTGGCGTAAGTCACTGCGTATTGAGGAGTGCCGCCAAAGACGTAAGGGTTCCAGTAAGGTTTGTAGAGATATTTTTGAGCTTGAGCTTTGTAATCATAATAAAATCTCATGATGTCATCTTCAAAATGATTGTAAGGCTTGAATTCCTGGAAATTACTGGCCATAGGCAGATAGGCCATGTTGTGTAAATCTATTGGAAGAAGTGTTTTACCTCCAAATAGAACAGACCCAAATATGACAAGAAGGACGGTCCATAGAAATGCCGAGGCTTTTAGATATTTCATGACTGCCGGGCTACGCATACAATTTCGCCCTCGGAGTTAAATCCTAGGAAATCTATAACAT
>JBBQPV010000359.1:0-3165 GCA_038216925.1 Bdellovibrionia bacterium | reverse complement strand
GGCAAAATGCCCCAAGAAGATTTTGTAGATGTAGTGAACCGTTCTGCGGACATTTTACTAGGTGTGCTTGCAGAAAAAGATAAAAATGCTGCCGATGAAGCCACCGCTCTTGTTGCTCTTTCCAATTTAGTTATTGAAGCGCGAAATTTGCCCAAAGAAGACGTGGAAGGTACTCTTAAAAAAATCGCCTCTGCCCACATTGAAGTATCAGATGCCGCTCGAGATTATGGTCGAGAGCCTCTCAACAGCATCACATCCCCTAGCGACGAAGCCAAAGCTGCCCTGAACAAATAAAGGGTCCAGTTTAACGCACCGCCTATTGAAAAGTGGGCTGTCACCTTTTTGGCATCTTCCCCTCGACAAACCCGGATAAAATAAAATAAAAGCATCATCTGGGGAAGCAGCCATGAAAAATAAAAATCCTAATATCGAGTTATTAAATCAGGCTGCGCACCTTGCGCACTATTATGCCATGGCGATGATCGATATCGCTAACCACGATCGCCCCAAAGATAAGACAGATCC
The DNA here is from genome assembly GCA_038216925.1 of Bdellovibrionia bacterium. Taxonomy (GTDB): domain Bacteria; phylum Bdellovibrionota; class Bdellovibrionia; order JABDDW01; family JABDDW01; genus JBBQPV01. Next base: position 2,640 of record JBBQPV010000359.1, on the reverse strand, counting down.
AAAAATAGGCGGACACCCTGCAGCTTGCGCGTCCGCACTTCATATTTTAGGAGCACTTCATCTTTATGTTAAAGGTCCCTTTGATCATCTGGCCATCAAACCTCACGCTAGTCCGGCCGACCATTCCTATAATTACCTTTTAAAAAATCTGTTTAAGCATGGAACTGTGGAACGTCTTGAGGAAAAAGACATGATCACCGCCATGCACGGTTTGAGAAAATTTTCTGAGGACGGCGAGCCCGTTTTTCAAAGTTATCACTCTACTTGGGATCCTGATGGACTGAATTTTTTCCCGTCTGGCAGTGTGGGTATTCCGCCGGTGATGGCCGCTTATCTCGCCCACGCCTACCGGTTTACGGAAGAGCACGGTTACAATGTTCCGAAAGGTGCTCATTTTTGGGCCCTCATTGGTGATAGTGAATTTCGAGAAGGTTCTCTCTATGAAGCTATGCCCGATGCCGCAGAAAGAGAGATTGGAAATCTAACTTGGATTGTAGATTACAATCGGCAATCTTTAGATGGCCACCGGATCACCAATCGCCAAATCATGGGCGGCACCGATGACATGCGTATTGAGAGAACCGCAGCTGCAAATGGTTGGGAAGTTATCCAGGTTCGTCACGGTAGAAAGCGCCTTCAAGCATTTCAGAAACCCGGCGGAGATTTATTTAGAGAAGTTTTAGAAAATCATTTTGACGATTATGAATTCCAAAGTCTCCTCGGAGCTAAAAGTGACGATAAAGTCAGAGAAACGTTTCTCCAAAAAGAACCAAAGCTGAAAAAATTTATTGATGGACTTCAAAAAGGTGAAATGTACGCACTGCTTTTTGACCTAGGTGGACATGATCTAGCAGAAGTTATTACTGCACTTGAGAAATCAAAGGAAAGCTCCCGTAAACCAACCCTTGTGATCTGCCACACAGTTAAAGGTTGGGGACTAGAATCCCTAGCCGTCAGCGGAAATCACAGCACTCTTCCCGAAGCAGAAGAAATTAAAAGCCTCCGGGAAGCGCAAGGTATTCCCGCCGACTCTGAGTTTACCAGACCAGAAGAAAATTCTGAACTGGGAAAATTTCTCAATGCCCGCGGAGACGAGCTTCATTCAGGATATAAAGACCTTTTTAAACTTCGAGATGAAAATGTAGAAAAATTTCGCACCGCTTACAGGAATAGGAACGGCGTACCTACGGGATTGAACATAAATCTTAAGATGGTGCCCATTGTTCACACTCAGTGGATGCTGGGTCAACTTGCCGCCAAGATGACAAGGATTGCTAATACCCCTAGCGATGATAAAAATTTAAAGGAAGGGCAGAAGCCTCTTTCAGAAACAGAACAACAGTGGAAAACTCTCAGTGAGCTTCTCATCACCATGGCGCCAGACGTGGGAACCTCCACTAACCTTAATCCCACTATGGACGGCAAAATATTTGCCCCAGAAATGGTGGAAGATTTTGAAGCGGAATATAAAGTTAAAGACAAGAAATCGCCGGATATTGTTCCTGGAGAGGAATTGTCTCATCGTCACTTAAGATTTGAAATTGCAGAAGGCAATGCCATGTCCTGCGCGGGCAGTTACGGCAAAATGCGGGATCTCACCGGTGTTCCCGTTCTCCCTCTCATGACTGTTTATGATTTTTTTATCAAACGGGCCCTTGATCAACTTTTTTATAATTTATATTGGAGATCTAGTTTTATTCTGGTTGGAACACCCAGTGGTGTTTCACTTTCACCTGAAGGCGCTCAACATGGTTGGAAGAGTGATATTCAAATTCCAAATCTCATTACTTGGGACCCATTTTTTGCCATTGAGCTTGACTGGATATTCACGGAAAGTGCCCGACTGCATTTAGAAGATAGTAATCAGGGACGCACCGGAGTTCTCATTCGCGCCGTCACAAGAGGCGTAGAACAAGCTGAGATGATGAGGCGTTTGAAAAAGCATATTCGTTTCCAAAATGTAGAAGTCACAGAGGTTTCAGAAACTATTAGGCAAGACGTTTTGAGCGGCGGGTATTACTTGGTAGACTTCAGAGAGTTTGAAGGTTACGAGCCCGGAGACAATGTTGTGAATATTTTTGCTCTGGGTACGATGGGAACAGAAGCCCTGAAAGCTTCTGATAAACTTTTGGAAAAAGGAATATTCGCTAACGTCATTATGGTTTCTTCCATAGAACTGATGGTTGGAAATCTAGCTCATGAAAATGATTACAAATATCTAAGGGAAACATTAGGAATAAATTCTGACTTACATCTTAACCCTTACGTAAACGGGCATTCCATGCCCGCGGATGTGATGACACTTGCTGGTCGAAGGGTCCCGTGCGTGAGTGTTCATGATGGTGAACCTGGAATCTTAGACAATATAGGCAGCATAATTGGCGTAAAACAAGAAGCCCTTGCAGTTAGGCATCACTCAAAGAGCGGTCGTCCGGAAGAAATTTATCGGTACCATTCAATTGACTCAGATTCAGTGGTGATGGCATGCGGGAAAGTTTTGGCGGAAACCGCGCTAGAACAAGTTTCTTTGGGAAGTAAAGTGGTGGCTCAGGTTCAACAAAATCTAGAGTCCACGGCGGGTGAGAATCAAAATTGGCGCAGTCTCTGGCCTGAGTAATGACTCCTCGACTCACCTGGCAC
>JBBQPV010000358.1:0-3176 GCA_038216925.1 Bdellovibrionia bacterium | reverse complement strand
TAACCATGAAGGAGAATATAAAGTTCGGTGGCACCACTGGAAAACTCTAGTTCGTAACTGGAATATAAGGGTCCTGGTATCTGGATTTTTTTATTTAGCATGTTCAGACTCTACCGATGGACCCAGCATCCTTTCCGGCTTCATGACTTCGTCAAAGGTTTTCTCATCTAAAATTTTCAGGGCAAGTGCCGCTTCTTTTAAAGTAGTGCCGTCCGCGTGGGCTTTTTTAGCTATTTTTGCCGCATTATCATACCCCACTATCGGATTTAAAGCGGTCACTAGCATCAATGACCTCTCCACGTAGTCCTTTAATTTAACATTATTGGGTTTAATCCCATCCACGCAGTGCTCTACAAACCCCAAGGCAGCATCAGAAAGAAGTCGTACTGATTGTAAAAAATTAAAAATTATAACGGGCTTAAAAACATTTAACTCAAAATTTCCTTGGGTTCCCGCCATACTGATTGTCATGTCATTGCCTATAACCTGACAACAAACCATAGTCATGGCCTCACTCTGAGTAGGATTGACTTTCCCAGGCATGATGGAACTACCAGGCTCGTTTTCAGGAATAAATATTTCATTAAGTCCACAGCGAGGACCACTAGCAAGCCAACGGATGTCATTGGCTATTTTCATAAAACTAGCAGCTAAAGTTTTGAGCGCTCCACTAGCAAAAACCAAAGCATCATGGGCAGCTAATGCTTCAAATTTATTTGGCGCACTGACAAACGGCAAACCCGTTTCTTTGGATATTTGATCGGCTACTCTTGTTGCAAAATCAGGATGGGTGTTAAGTCCCGTTCCTACAGCGGTACCCCCTTGAGCAATTTCCAGTAAACCAGATAAACTCAAATGCACTCTTCTGATTCCATTCTCAATCTGTTTTGCGTATCCAGAAAACTCCTGCCCCAAAGTGACTGGCGTCGCGTCCTGCAAATGGGTCCGCCCCACTTTAATGACATTTTTAAATTCTCCGGCCTTTGCTTCTAGCGCATCTTGGAAAGTCTTCAACGCGGGCAAAAGATGAAATTGAATTTGTTCTACGGCGGCAATATGAATTGCAGTTGGAAAGCTATCATTAGAGCTCTGACTTTTATTAACATCATCATTGGGATGAACAGGCTTTTTAGATCCCATTTCTCCGCCGGCAAGTTCAATGGCCCGATTAGAAATAACTTCATTGGCATTCATATTTGTTTGGGTTCCACTGCCCGTCTGCCACACCACAAGGGGGAAATGGGAATCTAGCTGCCCGGAAATAACTTCATCGGCGGCTTGGATTATGAGTTTTGCCTTATTTGCATCAAGTAAACCCAGTTCCATATTTACTTTTGCCGACGCTTTTTTTAAAATTCCCAGAGATCGAATCATTTCCCGAGGAAATTTTTCACCGCCAATTTTAAAATTCAATAAAGATCTTTGGGTTTGGGCACCCCAATACTTATCGGTTTCGACGTTAATTTTTCCCATAGAATCTGATTCTGTGCGGGTTTTCATTTCAGGCGTTCTCCTTATTCTTCAAATGTCCATTTTATCAGTAGGACTCCGTCCCCTTGCAATACTAATTTGCCAGGGGTAAGGTAAACTTACTATGTCACAATTTTTTTCTACCAAAAGGTACTTTGCCTTAGGGGACATTTTAGTTTTCATGGTCCTTGGGGCCATCATCTACGGCATCATTGCCACAGGCAGTCTATGGCACTCTGAGTTTCATCCCGTCACAGCCATAGATCTTTCGTTAAAAGCTCTTCCTATGTATGCCATATTTTCAACGGTCAGAGGACTTGCTGCATACATCTTGTCCCTCAGTTTTACTTTAGTGGTGGGGTATGCGGCGGCAAAATCTAAGCAGGCAGAAAAAGTCATCATTCCCATGATTGATATTTTGCAAAGTATTCCTGTTTTAGGATTTCTTCCGGGACTCGTCCTTGCCCTTATTTCAATTTTTCCAAAGACCAATACGGGTTTAGAACTTGTGGCTATTATTTTAGTTTTCACCGGCCAAGTGTGGAACATGACTTTTTCATTCTATTCGTCTCTTAAGTCTCTCCCCTCTGAATACGATGAAGCCTGCAGCATAATGGGCCTGACATGGTGGAGAAAGCTCGTCCGTGTGGAACTTCCTTACTCTGCGGTCAATTTGGCTTGGAACAGTTTGATGTCCATGGCGGGAGGCTGGTTTTTCTTGAGTGTCGCGGAAGCATTCACCCTTGGGGACCGTGAATATCGTATTCCAGGAGTTGGATCCTACATGGCGGAGGCCATCAAAGCAGGAAATACCAAAGCCTGCATTTACGGTATTTTAACAATGGTGACCATCATCATTCTCTTGGACTTTGTGATTTGGCGTCCAGTTCTCGCTTTTGTCAGAAAATTTAGACTAGAAGAAGTTGGCGAAGGCAGTGTCACGGAACCGCTCATGCTCCTAGCGCTGAGAGAATCTCGACTCATCCGGTGGCTACAGTATCTTTATAAAAAAAATCGATTAAAAAGGCATATGAAGGGTGGAACTCAGGCGGTAGTTGGCTCCTTGTCCGTGGCACCCCTCAAGGAAAACGAAGCCAGTCAAAAAAAACGAGATCTTATTCTGAAAATAACTGCGCCTCTTATGTGGGCAACGTTTTTTGCGACGATTATTTTTGGAAGTATTAAACTCATTCATATTCTTTCCACCGTTAATCTTAAAACATGGCTTGACCTCACATACGCTGCAGTGCTGACTTTGCTACGAGTCATCGGCGCACTTTTTATTAGTACTTTATGGGCTGTTCCCGCGGGGATTTGGATTGGCCTTTCTCAAAAACGCGCCCGCATCGCCCAACCTATTATTCAAATCTTAGCGTCCTTCCCCGCACCCATGCTTTATCCACTGGCCCTGACTTTATTTTTTAGTTTTGGTATGGATCTGAATTGGAGTTCCATGTTTTTGATGATCATGGGTGTGCAGTGGTATGTGCTCTTTAACGTTTTAGCCGGTGCTTTAAGGATCTCCCAGGAACTAGGGGACACTATGAATCTCATGCAGACTTCCACTGCGGACCGCTGGAAAACCCTTTACCTTCCCAGCATATTTCCCGCTTTAGTGACAGGATGGATCACTGCTGCAGGAGGAGCTTGGAACGCAAGTATTGTCTCTGAGTATGTGTCTTATCACGGCAAAACTATAACCGCCA
>JBBQPV010000357.1:0-3177 GCA_038216925.1 Bdellovibrionia bacterium | reverse complement strand
AAATTAAGAGAAAATCGAAGTCTGGAGAGCGAGCTTGATGCCGTTACAGGGTTAGGTGAAAAGAGAAAACAGTCTTTATTAAAACGCTTTGAAAGTGTGGATCAATTGAAGATCGCCTCTGCTAATGAAATTGCTGAACTTCCGGGATTTAATAGCGTTCTTGCGGAAAGAATTCTTCTCCATTTAAATGAAACGGAAATTGCGGTAGATGAAAACACAAATCCTTCAATGGCCAAACCCAAAGACTGAATTTTTAACTACGTTTCTCCCTTCAGGAAAATAATATCCAATAGCAAGACCCGTCACTCCCTCAGATGCTGTGGCCACTGGCACCCTCGACCCTGCCATGGAACTCAGAGCCTCACCCCAAGCATGGTCAAATCCGGATATTGTATTTGTGTATAATCTTAAATTTATTCTGCTTGAAACAAATACCAAGTACCCTAGTTCTGCCTGGAGGGCTAAACTTGCGGGAGACGTAGAAAAATCCCGCCCATTCCCAGTGCCACGGATGTAACTCACTCCTAGGTTGGGAATAAATTGAAAATAAAAATATCCAACATGAGAATCAAGGCCTACTTCCGGACCAATACCCGCAAGGAGGATGTACCAGTCAAATCCGCTTCCTGCTAAATCATTATTAGCTGCTCTTGTGAACTTGACGGACGTGTAGTCAATGGTGAAGTTGGGAACAAATCGAAAAACCGGCTTAAGGCCATCGGAAAGTTTTGGGTTTCTAGCGCTTTTTAAACCGATGCTGGTTAAATAAGTAAGAGCTCCATTTGTTCTGTCCACTGTTCCCGTGTAAGGGGAGAAGAAGGGGTCAAAGTCAAAAGTAACAAAGGGTGTTTTAAAACCAAAGCTAAAAGTATTCGGCACAAGTTCTACACCATGAGAAATAAAATGTGTGAACCAAGAACGGTGGTTAGTTTTTAAATCATCATTGGGCACCAGAACAGAAAATTTCTCTACAACCTTGTCACTGTAAACGTCCGTAATCTCGCCACTGATTCTAGTTTCCTTTTCAGAAACATTCACCACCGTTTGGGCAAGGTGAGTTGCCGCTAATTCATAATAGAGGGAGTCCCTCAACTCTGGCGCCACCACCGCCTCATTGGTGTAGTCATATTCGTAAAAGAGATTCATGGTATTTTTATAGGGAATAATGTGATCTCCGGGATATTTTTTAGAGAGCTCTTTATAAAACAAATCTCCAATCTCATCAGAGAGTAAAAGAGAGCTGGTTTGAGGGGGAGAGACGGCGATAGTCCTTTGTGCGCCCAATGTCTTAACTCCTGTCAGGCCAGAAATTTTCTGTTCTCCCAGAGGGTCATAACTCCAAGCTGCGTCGGTCTCTAGATCCACAAGGATTCCTACCGGTGCAAACCAAAAAAACCAAATGAAGTTTGAGAAAAAGGCGTCTCCCCAACGGTAATGGCCGCCCAGTTCTAGATTGAGCGGTTGACCTCCGGTTTTTTCAAACCGTAGTAGCCCATGTTTATGGCGAGGAATTTTAAAAAATCCAGGAGTCTCTCCGATTTTCTTTCCGTCAACAAAGACACCTGCTCCTTCGGGGTTGGTGGCAAGTTTCATTCTTTGGTATTTTCCGCCGATGGTGGCGCATCCAGTACCATAAATAAGACATAAAATTGTGAATACGATTTTTCTGATCAAGCCCTAGTAATGTAGCTCTAAGGCACTAAATTCGCTAGTCTTATTGCAAAACGTAATTGACTGGATTGTTTTTAATCCCGCAGCTAGGACACCCGCACTCTTCTTTTACGGAGAGAGTGTAGAAGTCGGTTTGGTGTTTGAAAACGAGCTGTCCGCCGCAAAGGCAACATGTGTCTTTAGTTTCCAGATAATCTTTAATTGTTGGAACAAAAAATCGTGCATCCTTTATAGATTCCATATTTGTCCTCCCTGACAATATTCTTAACGGAGGTTGGGCGAGTAAACTTGACAGTTGATGGCAGAAAATTTAGAAATTCTTATGAAGGAAAATTTTGCCTATCTCAAAGACGTGCTGGGCCTAAAACACGTCTCGGCAAAAAATGCCGTACAAACTTTAGAAAAGCTTCAATCCGTGGTTGCGGGCTGCGTACGCTGCCGTTTGTCTCAGACTAGAACTCAAACCGTTTTTGGAAGCGGCAATCCCAAAGCGCGAATTATGTTTGTAGGAGAGGGTCCGGGGGACCAAGAGGATAAACAGGGCCTGCCGTTTGTTGGGCGCTCGGGTCAACTTCTTACAAAGATGATTGAGGCCATGGGACTTAAACGTGAAGATGTTTATATTCTTAATGTTGTAAAATGCCGTCCACCTAATAACAGGCGCCCAGAAAAAGATGAAGTGGCTAGTTGTGAGGGATATCTGTTTAGCCAGATAGAATTGGTAAACCCTGAGGTGATGGTGGCCCTTGGTGCAACGGCCATGGAAACGCTTCTGAAAAATGGGGAAAAAATTGGAAACATCAGGGGCAAGGTTTTAACCTACAGAAATAGAAAACTGATTGTGACTTATCATCCCGCTTATTTACTCAGAAATCCTCCGGCAAAAAAGTTTGTGTGGGATGATCTAAAAGTAGTTATGGGAGAGCTCTCTCAAAAACCGCCAAAATTATAAGGCGAGGGCGTGGACTACTGGGGCGCAGCTTCGTGGGCCTCGCATTAGGGATTGCTGTTTTGCTAATTCTTCCACACTCATAGAATGAAAGTTTTTATCTATCGCAGCCATAGTGTGCATGTCGGCGTCTGTGGTATTAAATCCCATGATTTCATAATAAAGTTTCAAATACTTATCGGCGGTATTAGCCCTTGCCTGTAAAAATCGAGAATAGAAATGTGGTGAAAGGGAGGTGAATGTTTTAATGACGTCCAGGGCACCTTGGGGGAGCGCATTGGCATACTTGTCAGAAGTAATAAACTCCCCCTCAAGCGCGATAATTTGATTCTCAAACCGGAGGAAGGAATTTAAATATTTTGGCTGAATAATTACAGACGCTCGGGGAGCGTCCCTTAATATTCGGCGGAATGTATTAAAGTCTGTCAGGAATTCTTTAGAAGGGTGAAGCCTGTTTTCTTTAATCGTGAGTTCTAACTCTTTTGCTAAAATCTCTATTTCATTTTGCCTTGATGTGAATTGAAGTTCATTAATCGTTTGTCCCCGCTCATTGAATT
>JBBQPV010000356.1:0-3193 GCA_038216925.1 Bdellovibrionia bacterium | reverse complement strand
GAATCCACTTCCTTTTTATCAGAGCACTCAATGATTATGCATACACTGTCTCCAATATCGGTGTCACCACTCATATTATCAGACGCCATAAGCTGAAAAGAAGAAGACTTCAAATACGCATGCATCACCGAATCTTGTTTGGCATTTTTAAACATTTCCTGCTTGGCGTCAGCCACGGTAACTATTTTCAACTCTCCACCCAATGTTTTTTGATAAAATTCCATGGCATTCTTACAGGTGCCGTTAAAAAATAGGTAAGGTGTTAAATGTTTCATCGTCTTCTCCTTCTAGTTTTTAATTTTATAGCCGGTTTTAAATATAACTGCAATACATGTCACACAAATGAACATAAATACGAGTGTCATAGCTAAGCTAACGCCAACACCAATATCTGATGTTCCAAAAAAGCTCCACCTGAAGCCACTAATTAGATACACAACAGGATTAAACAAACTCACTTTTTGCCAGATGGCTGGAAGCATGGTGATAGAATAAAAACTTCCACCTAAAAAAGTAAGTGGCGTGATAACTAGAAGTGGAATCACCTGCAATTTTTCAAATCCATCTGCCCATATACCAATAATAAATCCAAAAAGACTAAAGGTTGTGGAAGTTAAAATGAGAAATGAAATCATCCACACGGGATGCAGAACAGAGTAGGATACAAAAAATCTTGCAGTGATAAGGGTGATCATGCCTAGAGTTACCGTTTTTGTCACCGACGCACCTACATATCCCAATACAATTTCAAAAGTTGAAACTGGAGCTGACAAAATTTCATATATGGTTCCAGTGAATTTAGGGAAATAAATTCCAAATGATGCGTTACTGATGCTTTCTGTAAGTACAGACAACATTGTGAGGCCCGGTACTAAATACGCTCCGTACCCTACCCCATCTATATCTGTCATTTTTGACCCGATGGCTGAACCAAATACAATGAAATAAAGTGAAGTGGAAAGCACTGGGGCAAAGAGACTTTGAATGATGGTGTCAATAAATCTTGCCATTTCAAATTTATAAATGGCCCAGACCCCTCTATAGTTCACTTTGAACTCTCCACTAAGGTGATAAAAATTTCCTCTAAAGAACTTTCTTTTGTTTCAAGATCCCGGATCACGATGCCTTGATCACCTAGCTTCTTCATAAATTCAGCAATTCCTGCATTTTCTGCTTTGGCATCATAAACATAAACAATTGTTTTTCCTCCATCATCTAATTTGAGCTGATAATCTTTCAGAGTTTCAGGAATTGATGTAAGTACTGACGCCAGTTTTAACGTCAATTGTTTTTTGCCAAGTTTGTGTATTAGGGTTTCTTTTTCTTCTACAACAATAATTTTTCCTTTATCAATCACTCCAATGCGGTCTGCCATCGCCTGGGCTTCCTCAAGATAATGCGTGGTTAAAATTATCGTCACTCCACTTTTTCTTAGTTCTTCAACCAAATCCCACATTTCTCGTCTTAAACTGACGTCGACTCCCGCCGTGGGCTCGTCAAGAAATAAGATAGAAGGTTCATGGGCTAAAGCTTTGGCAATCATCACTCGGCGTTTCATTCCGCCGGAGAGGGTTCTGATTTGGGCATCCTTTTTATCCCACAGGGATAAAGACTTTAAAGTTTGCTCAACAAACGCACGGCTATGTTTTTTTCCAAATAGGCCCCTGCTGTAATTTATAACATTTTGTACTTTTTCAAACATTTCCGTAGTGAGTTCTTGTGGCACCAGACCAATTTTTCCCCTGGTCACCCGGTAATCCTTAATGATGTCAAATCCATCCACGGTCACTTTTCCGCCGCTGGGTTTTACAATTCCGCTCACAATATTTATAAGAGAAGTCTTTCCAGCACCATTGGGACCAAGAAGAGCAAAAATTTCTCCTCTTCTAATTTCTAAATCCACGGATTTTAATGCTTCAAATCCGGTGGCATAGGTTTTTGTGAGGCCTTTGATGGAAATTACTGTGTCTTGGATCATGGAAGACACTCTAATGCGTGTGCAGTGAGGAGGCAATCAACTTGCGATAAATTTCATCACTGACCTGGGAACCACGCCAGTGGCTCAATTGGGGTTGGGGTCCAAAGGTCTAGGTGGCAAGATTAAATTAGGTATAGTCATAATCGTTTGTCTCACAGCCGGTGTTTCCCCTACCGATCATTAAATAGTGAAAAAGGGGCAAGTTTGAAAACACGAGTTAAGAGCGCAACTCTTACAGAAGACGGTCATCAAACGGTCCTGAGAGTCGTGGATAGATGTTTTGGTATTTACTTTAGTTGTCTTGCAGTTCTTGTGGGATATGCGGCCTATAATCACCACACCAGTTGGTGGGGATTTTTCTTCACTGCAGCGTTTCCGATCATTAATCTGACCTTCTCACAAATTTCGTTCAGACTTCGGTCCCCTAAAACATTTGAAATTTTCCGCGTAGTCATGAATTGCATTTTTGTTTCACTAGCATTCATTACTGTGGGAGGGGTTTTTGATCCGTTTTGGATTAATTTCGTGGTGTTAACACTTGGGCAGCCAATCATTCTCACGTCCATCAGCTCAAATCCTCACTATGGTAAAGTCATTGTACCCATCAATATTTGTCTGATGTTTTTAACTGCCCTAGGTTCTTCGATTTTTTTGGGAAGGATAATAAACTGGTATCAATTTACTATGTACGCAGGTCTTGCCACAATGCTTGGCTTTTTCATTTCTTTAATAATGGATGTTCTTCTGAAATCACAGCTCCACCTTAAGAAAATTCAAGAGACTATGGTCGCAAGCGCTCATCAGGCCGGCATGGCGGAAATTGCAACTGGAATACTTCATAACGTAGGAAATATTTTAAATAGTATCAATGTAGGCGCGGAAAAAATTCATGGTCTCACTGGTGAGGGTAAGCTTGAGACTTTTGGTAAACTAAACTGCCTCATTAAGGAAAATAGATCTAGTTGGGGAGACTTTTTTCTTACAGATCCAAAAGGAAGTAAAGTTTTTGACCTCTATTTTCATTTAAAGGAAGTATTAGCTGCAGATTTTGAGACCCTAAAACAAGAATCTGTTGCCCCCGGTTTCAGGAAAGATGTCGCTTCAGTTAACAAACTAAGGGTGGCGTGAAAAGATTACAAGTTTATGGAGCAACGTCAGAAACACTCGAAGGAGTTTAGGGATTCTCTTGTCAAAAAGGTTTTAAGTCGTGGAAAC
>JBBQPV010000355.1:0-3206 GCA_038216925.1 Bdellovibrionia bacterium | reverse complement strand
GAGAAGATAAAATTCATCAAATTTATTCTCATATGCAAATGGGCCAAAATCATTCTGACATGATGACCATGAATCAGTCCCTGATGAGTCTTCTTGTGCGCCGGCAAATTACTGTAAAGACTGCTTTTGATTCTTCCCTAGATCCAGAAGAGCTGGACAGCATGCTTAAGAAAGCAGGTCTATAAATGCCAGCGTTTTCATATAAGGGTAAAACTATTCAAGGGAAATTTGTCAGAGGCGTAATGGATGCAAGCTCTGAGATGGAAGCACGGGTTAAGCTTCGGGCGCAAAAAATAGTCCCCATCAAAGTTTCAGTAAAAGGCATGGAAGAAAAAAAGGCTGGGTTTGATTTAGCAAATCTATTTAAACCCAAAGCCAAGGTTAAGGGAAAAGAACTTCAAATTTTTTCAAGGCAATTTTCCACCATGATCAGCTCCGGGATTCCCATTGTACAGGCTCTTGATATTTTAGTGGGGCAGACTAAAAACCCCGGATTTAGGGAAACAATCAGATCCATAAAAAATAACCTAGAAGCAGGAAAGAGATTAGGCGAGTGTCTTGCCGCCCATCCTGCCATTTTTGATACGATGTTTGTGAGCATGGTCAAGGCGGGGGAAGAGGGCGGAGTATTAGATACTATATTAAATCGGCTAGCCTCGTACCTAGAAAAGAACGCTAAAATTGGAAACAAAGTCAAAGGGGCCATGTGGTATCCCGCGGCCATCACCATTGTTGCGGGTATTGTGGTCATTGCGCTATTAAAATTTGTTATTCCTAAATTTGCAAAAATTTTTACAGCTCAAGGGCAAAAACTTCCCGCCTTAACCCAAATGGTGGTTGATGCCAGTGACATACTTCAAGCCCATTTTTTTCTCATCATCATTGCTATTGGAGGAATTATTTTTGGGATAAAATATTATTATGGAACTAAAGAAGGGAAAATTGTATTTGATAAAGTATTTATCACACTTCCAATTTTTGGAACCCTCATTCAAAAAAGCGCCATTGCCCGCTTTACCAGAAACATGTCCACCAAGCTTAGTAGAGGAGTGGGAATTTTGGATTCCCTAGAGGTCTGTTCTACCGTCACGGGAAACGTGGTCATTGAGAGTGCAATCATGCGTTCCAGAAAAGCAATTTCTGACGGTAAGAGCATTGTCCAACCCCTTTCATTAGAAAAGTACATCCCAGGTATGGTGGTGCAAATGATTGGTGTGGGTGAGGCTACAGGAACCATGGACAGTATGTTTGCAAAGATTGCAGATTTTTATGAGGAGGAAGTGGATTTTGCCGTGACCGCTCTTACCTCTGTCATGGAACCCATCATGATGGTCTTTTTGGGCGGAATTATTGCCGTGGTGGTCATAGCCATGTACCTGCCTATTTTCAATATGGGAAATGCCATCAAATGATCAAAGACTGGAAAAACATCCAGATTCCTGATTTAAATAAAAACGCGGGAAGAGTTTTTCTCATCACCGCCACCCGGGTTTTATTTTTCACCGCCATTTTAGTCATCACTGTTTTATATCAAGTTAAGCAAAAGACGTTTTTCAATACGGAAAGCATAGTCCCTCTCTAAGCCCTTTTAGTGACGGCTTTTACTCTCAATTCCATTTATATCTATTTTTTCAATAAGGCAGAAAAAATCTGGCAGGCCACGGTTTTTCTCTTTGCCTTTGACACTCTATTTATTAGTACTCTTATTTATATCACCGGCGTCCAGCAGTCTATTTTCCTTTTCATGTATCTTGTAAATATTATTTTATGTGGTTTTATTTTCCAGAGAAAAGGCGCTGTGTTCCTTGCCCTTTTCACCAGCGCGTGTTTCAGTATTCTTTTAATTTTGGGTCCGGAAGTTCAAGGGCAAACTCTCTATTTTGCCGTCGGTTTAAATAATATCGCATTTTTTGCCGTAGCTTATTTGAGTGGCTTTCTCAGTGAGCTTCTTAATTTCATGGATAAAGAGATTTGGACCCAGAAGCAAGACATTAAGGCTCTCAAAGATTTAAATAAGATCATTGTAGAAAACATCAGCTCAGGCCTTATCACTATCTCCCATGATTTTTATGTGATGCTTTGTAATCGCGCGGCATTAAAAATCCTAGGTCTTCAGGTAGATGTGACCGGCGTTCTCATTGAACATGTTTTCCCGGGAATCAGAGATATCATATTAAAGAAAAAATCAGAGAATCGCTTTGAGAGAAAATATGAAAGTCCCACTGGTGAAAAACTTGTTTTGGGATTTAGTATTTCTCCTTTGAAAACTTTAGAAAACGATGACACAGGATACATTCTCATATTTCAAGATTTAACAGAAATTGTCCGTTATGAGACCGCCATGAGAAGGCAAGACAAGCTTGCCGCTGTGGGAAAATTGGCTGCGGGTATTGCCCATGAAATCAGAAACCCCCTTGCCAGTATCAGCGGAAGTGTTGAACTTTTAAAATCACTAGTTGTTGTAAAAGATCCTGATCAACAAAAACTCATGGACATCATGATCAGAGAGATTGATCGCTTGAACTCACTCATCACAGAATTCTTGGATTTTGTCAGACCTCAAGATAAAAACCTAGAGATCTGTGATGTGGATGCCATCATAAGAGATACTTTGGAAATCTTGAAATACAATACGGCTTTACCCAAACACGTTGTGCAAAGTGTGAGTTTGAATTCCAGATGTTTTGTATCTGGAGACAAAAATAAGTTAAAACAGGTTTTTCTAAATCTATTCATCAATTCATATCAAGCTATGGCAGATATTCCCCATGGCAACCTGACCATTGCCACCCATCAAGAGGAATCCGGGCTTTTTGTCAGCGTGAAAGACAACGGAGCGGGAATGTCTGAACTCACCATGAAGAGATTATTTGAACCTTTTTTCACAACCAAACAAAAAGGGACGGGCTTAGGTCTGGCCACAGTGCATAAAATATTAGAAATCCACGATGCAAAAATATTTGTAGAAAGTCATGAAGGCGCCGGAACTGAATTTACTATACAATTTAAAGAAGTCATCAAAGAGGGAGCAAAACAAAATGAAGGCCAGAATACTGGTAGTTGACGATGAAGAGAGCATTCGCGAGTTTTTAGAAATCATGTTGAAAAAAGAAGGTTACGAGATCACCCTTGCCGAAGACGGAAAGCGTGCTCAAGAAATCTTAAAGAAAAAAAGTGGCGGCCAGCCTGGGACTTGCCGCGACGCT
>JBBQPV010000354.1:0-3224 GCA_038216925.1 Bdellovibrionia bacterium | reverse complement strand
TGAGCTCCCGCACCGAAATTGAGTTCATAACAATTTCCTAAGGCAAAACCCGCAACGTCGACACGGGCACAAGAAAGCCCTGCACCTTCTACAACTTCTGCGTATTTTAAAACTAAGTCTCGTTTCGCAGCCACTAGGAGTAAACTCATTTGCCCTTGTGAAATTGGATTATTTCTCAGTATATGGTAGCCCAAATTAATTTCATTAATATCAAATGGTATGTATTGCTCAGCCTCCCATCGAAGCTGCTCAGGGAGGAGCGCTTCATCGATCGAGGGTATGGAGATTTTTTTTATAATAACTGCGGACCCACATATCCCGACCGCCGCTTTTTTTCTTTTTGTTTTTGATTGAGCTAGGAGCTCAGTGATAGCTGTACTAATAGCTTGAGGATTAATTATTTCACCGGACGTGATTGCTCCGGCTGGAGTGGGAACATAACCAAAAGATGTTAGTGATAATTTTTTGCCGCTGCCCTCAACTTCAACAAGCTTGATTGTGCTTGTTCCAATGTCGAGTCCAACCAGCTTGTTTGAACCAAAGAGCATCCTGCCCCGTCCCTCATGTTGTGCGTCAAAGCTGCGTGTCTAAAGACTAATTCAAATTCAATTAGACCTAAATCTAATGTCAATGTCAAACTTAGGCGTCTCCAAACGGAAAAAAAATCGAGAGATAAGCGCGGATGGCGGGTTGACCAATAAATATATATATAAACGCGGCAAAACTTAAAAACGGTCCAAAGGGGATAGCAGTTTTTAACCCAGACTTTTGCCGAGCTGCTGCTATAAGCCCGACTATCGAACCTACAATACTGCTGACTAGGATTGTAAAGATAACGGCCTTCCATCCTAGAACTGCCCCAATCCAAGCCAAGAGTTTAATATCTCCTCCGCCCATTCCTTCTTCCTTTTTAATTGCCGAATAAATATAAGCTACCGCCCATAAAAATCCACCGCCGGCCAAAAATCCAAAAAGCGAGTCCATGAACGAACGCTCCGGATTGAGGAGCGCGCCTAAAAGGCCAACTACGATACCGGTGAGTGTCATGACGTCAGGCAATATTCTGTGATCAAGGTCAATGACACTGGCAATGAGCATTCCCCAAGATAAAATCATGTATTCCACCAAAGTCCAACACAGACCCAGCTTGAAATAGAGAGCTAAAAAAATCAATGCACTCAGAAGTTCGATAATTGAATAGCGGATACTGTATGGGGCACTGCATTTGCGGCATTTTCCACTCAGAATGAAATAAGAAAAAATAGGGATGTTGTCATAAAATGAAATGGGAGACTTACATTTATAGCAAAAACTTCCAGGTTTGATCACACTGAGCTTTTGAGGTAGCCGATATATCAAAACGTTCCCAAAGCTACCGAAGCAGGCTCCTAGAATAAAAAATAAACTTGGGTAAAAATAAAACTCAAACGAAGTCACGTTTACTAAAAATCCTTTGCCCAAAAAAGATTAGGACCGCAAGCCAACACAGCCAAAGAGTTACACTCTTTGTGATTTCAGCAGCAGGAATAGCATCCTTATAAATAACTGCTTCTCTGAAATTAAACCTCTCTAAATTAATAAAATACGTAGAAAACGCATTTCCAAAATTTTTGAAGACCACGTTTTTACTTTTTTGGCTGAAGAAATGAAGATCGTTCATCCCGTGACCCAGCATCCAGATTGAAATCGCAAACAGGGTAGCTAATAAGGGTCTGCAAAACACGCCAAAAAAAATTGAAACCGCTAGCAAAAACATAGACTCCATGAGAACACCGGTTTGAGAAATCAAAAAATTACTAAAGGTAAAAAATGGAAATGTGAAACAGAGTAAATACAAAATAAAAGATAAAACCACATTCATCAGAGTCAAAACTGTACTCAATCCAAGAAATTTACCGATTAAAAACTCCCCTCGGCTGAGGGGCTTAGACAAGAGTGTTAAAACCGTTTGCTTTTCAATTTCTTTCCAAACAAGTGTGCTCCCAAGAAAAATTGCAAGTAAACAACAGCCAAAATGAATGGCCATGAGGCCCATATCCGCTACTATTCTTTCTTGCTCAGCAAAACTTAATTGTCCCAAAAAATAACTTAAGATCACCAAAAATATAGCGAAAAATATCAAAGCGTAAAGGATTCGATCTCGTATGATTTCTTTAAATGTGTTTTTTGCTACGGTCACAACTGGTTTCATGTTTGATCACTCGCATTTTTCATTTTAATAAAGACCTCTTGGAGGTTTGGCCGTAAAGCTTGAACTTTAGAAATATAGAGTTTATCTTTCCGCGCCAGATCTATTGCATTTTGAAGTTCCGCTTCCGTCGTAAATGTCATTTCCGAATATCGATTTTGGCCATCTCTTGTCTCTAGGTGAAATCCTTTTGAATAACGAGATAACAGTTCTCCCACCTTACTCTGGATGACAAGTTTTCCTTGATGGATGATCACAACTTCTGTGCAAAATGTTTCAATGTCAGAAATGAGATGGGTGCTAAAAAACACGGTGGCACCGTTTGTATGAGCTTTCTGAATAAGGTCCATCATGTGGGCGCGGCCATCGGGATCCAAACCACTCATTGGCTCATCTAATATAAGTAATTTCGGCTCATTCAAAAGCGCTTGGGCCAAGCCAATCCTTTGTAACATGCCCTTACTATAATTTCTGAGGGGGCGGTGAGCCGCATGAGTTAAGCCCACTTCCTCGATGAGGTCATTTATTTTCTTTTTGGAAGGTTCCTTCTTAAACAATTTAGCGCAAAATTCTAAAAATTCAAAACCACTGAGGTACTCATAAAAATAGGGGCGCTCTGTCAGAAATCCTATCTCTTCTTTTTCTAAAATTTTAAAACTTCCACCGTCTCTTTTAATGAGTCCCAATAGTATTTTTAATGTGGTGGTTTTGCCAGCCCCGTTGGCACCTAAGAAGCCGACAATACTCCCCTCTTCAATGCCAAAAGACAAACCCTTCAGCGCAGGGACGATCTTCCTTGTGAGCGGAGTTTTGAAGTTTTTCTTTAGATCAATAACCTCAATTATTTTTCCCATACTATTTCATGTACTTTGCTAGGTCACGTACAGGGTCATATTGTCGACTTGTAGCCAAAGACATAGATTTCACTCCGAATAGTTTCTTTAAAATATTATCTTTATCGTCTTGCATATCAATGAGGGCAAACATGAGTTCATGGGTGTACCTTGGGTACTTTTCATAAAAACTTTTTCTAACA
>JBBQPV010000353.1:0-3231 GCA_038216925.1 Bdellovibrionia bacterium | reverse complement strand
TTGGGGACTTCAGTGCCATCGACAATTTCTTGAACTTCACCATAAATCATGCGGTGATGACTCATAAAAACTGCATCATAGATTTGATAGTTTTGCAAAACCCCATCAAAACTGAGTTTCATCTCAGCAACCATCGCCAGCCGCGGTAAGTGGGGATTCAGTGAACATAAGCCATTACTCAATTTTTCAGGGAGCATAGGAACAACCATGTCAGGAAAATAGACGCTGGTGCCCCGTTCATAGGCATCTCTATCTAAAGCTGTTCCCGGTTTCACATAATGACTGACATCGGCAATGGCCACCCAAACTTTAAAACCCCCATCTGTTTTTTCTGCGTAAACAGCGTCATCAAAATCTCTGGCGGTAGCGCCGTCAATGGTGACAAATTTCATGGCTCTGAGGTCTTTTCTCCCTCGCCAATCGTTTTCTGTGACATGCTCGGAGATTCTGGAAACTTCTTCTAAAGTTTTTTTGGAAAACTCAAAAGGAATTCTTTTTTCATAGATTATTTTTTTTGTGTCTATTTTAGGGTCACCAAACTCCCCTAAGACCTCAATTACTTCTCCTCTAAATCCGGTCTTATCTCCGGGAAAATTCTTAATGTCTACTACAACTAAATTATTATCTTTGGCGTCTTTGGTTTTGTCTTGTGAGATGACAAGGTTTTCACCCCACGCCCGGCCCTCGTCGACAACAATTCCCCCACCACCTACGACGGCCTTTTTATATCGCCCCACAATTTGTGTATGGGCTCTTTTGACTATGTTTGTGACTTCTCCGGAAAATCTGCCATCGCGCTCGGTGTGACGATTCACCTCGACAATATCATCGGTCATGATGCCCGTCATGGTATGACGAGGGAGATAAATGTCTTCTAATTCTGGGTCTAAGGGGATGAGAAAACCGAATCCGTCTTGATTTCTTTTGACTTTGCCAACTACTGTAATGCTCTTGTTGCTCATAAATTTGGCTTATGATAGCACACCTATATGAAATATTGGATTTTAAAATCTGAACCCGATGTCTATTCCTATTCTGACCTAGTGAAAGATGGCAAAGTGACTTGGGATGGAATTAGAAATTACCAAGCTAGAAATAATTTAAGAGCCATGAAAACCGGTGATCTCGCCCTTTTCTACCATAGTAACGTAGGAAAAGAGGCTGTGGGTATCTGTAAAATCGTAAAAGAAGCGTATCAAGATGCGGGTACCGATGGCGATTGGTCTGCTGTAGATATTGCGCCTGTCAAACCTTTGAAGAAACCAGTGACTTTAGAGCAAATTAAAAAAGATCCGATCCTCAAGAATACTCTCCTGGTGAGAAATTCTCGTATTTCGGTGAGTCCGCTTAATAGTGATGAATATAAAAGAATTCTAACTCTTGCGGGAAGTTGATGATCACGGACTACAAACCATTTGATCTTTAATTTTTAAATTACCTAATATGATGCCATTCATCCTTATCTTTAAATCTAGATGGGTATCAAAATGCACGTCTCTTTTATTTCGGCATTCGCTTTTTAACGCATTTGCGTAGCCGGCTCTGATTTGTTCCGCAGTGAGATTTTTATTTGCTACGTAGGCAGGCAACACTTCTGCAGCCATCCAGTCCGCCACACTCTCATTAATTTGGTCTTTTTTGAAGCCTTCTTTTTGACAAAATCCTAAATTGTCCCAGGCACCGTTTCTTTTAGCTTGAATGTTTTTATCAGTACGAAGTTTTTCAATCAGGCCTTTCAATGGATAACTCTTTTCTGATCTGGCCTGAGACTGTTTATCAGTCTGCGAATAGGGAGTGACATCGTTGATATGGCAAGTATCAATGCTGTGTGTGATTTCGTGTGCTAAAGCAAAAGCGACTGCAAATTCACTGGAATTACCCAAAAGAAAACCGTCACAAACTTTTACTGCACCATCGTCATCCATATAGTAGGCCTGATTGTATCTATCTTTTGGCCCATCGACCGCCATAATGTTGGGCGCACACCTCGAGAGATCTAAATTAATAGAAGATATTTTTTCAATAATAAGATGTCTGGCCTCAGCTTTTACTTCCATTTCCTCTAGGCGGGCTATGATCAGTGTTTTCACGTCCGCAAAGATTTGGTCCGTTTTATTTTTGACTTCTATAGGAATCAATTTTGCCATCACTTGATTTCGTAATATTCGTTTTTGCAATGAATAAAAATCGTCGGAAGCCAGAGGAGATGAGTCCACTGGAATAAATGCGCTCTTTTTGGTTTCCCTGGCCAATTCATTGGCTAGTTTTTCTAAGCAGCTCGTTTGTTTTGCGCAATCTGCAGGTTTTCCAAAGGCATTTGCCGCACGCTGGGAGAAAGCGCCGTCAATTAAAAGTTGATTTGTAAAGGCTGCCGTAACCTTGGGCAAAAACGCAACGGCTGCAGCACTAGTTTCAAGAGGCATATTAATTTTTCGAACAGTACCAGTGCCATCGTTTTCCATCCTATTTTGGCAGGAGTAGGCATAAAGATCTCGGCACGGGTCTTGAGCGGATTGGGCAGGGCCTGAAAGTAATAATAGTATAAGAATTTTGACCATAACCTTCATCTATTTTGCGGAATAAATGACTGAAAAACAAGGCGAGGTCTTTATTGACCTTCGTCCCGATGACGGCTAAAAACTAGCGTTAGGGCGCACGAGTGGCGAAACTGGCAGACGCACTAGATTCAGGTTCTAGCGGGAAACCATGGGGGTTCAAATCCCCCCTCGTGCACCAATAAGCCTCTTCAATCCGGCATCGCTTTTGTATTGTTGAAAGGCCTACCGGAGGCCGTGACTTGAAACATCTTTTAATTGCTGCTGCCCTATTCGTTTTGCCCAATTTGGGTTCCACTGCTTGGGCCATAGACAGTTTTTTTTCAGGCCCGCGCATTCAGTTTAATGTGGCCTCAGAATTGCCTGGCAAAGGAGAGGTTCTAGAAAACCAATGCCGGGAACTGATCTTATTTGCCGTATCAGCCCCTGGTGAGATGCCACTAGCAAATTGCCGCGTGGTAGGTTCCCAACAATTGTTTACCAGTTTAGATTCTCCGCCCTCACTCATGGATCAAAATCAATACACGTTTTATTTGTGGCAGGATTTTGCGGCAGACTACCATTTGCACGTTCGCCATCAAAATTCAAAAGATGAAAATGAGTTTCAAAATGCTGAATGGAAAATCAAATATGGCCCTGAAAAAAATGCGAACTTAAAAAAACTCATTCACAACGT
>JBBQPV010000352.1:0-3234 GCA_038216925.1 Bdellovibrionia bacterium | reverse complement strand
GGAGGAGGCAACGGTGTCCGCCGTGCTGGAATTAGTGGAAAGGGATGCCGTCATGTTTTATTGGTGGACAAAAAATACTCCTTCCATGATTGAATTCTCCACCCTGCCTAGCGAGCTTCAGTCAAAGCTAAGTGTATTCTCTGAGATTCTCAAAAATACGGTTTTGCTTTATCTCCGCACAGACTTACCATTTCCGGTTATTGCTGCCATATTTAGGGGAGATGGGAAACGTGACCAGCCATTTTTTCTAATGAGTGCAGCGTGTGATTTTGACCTTGCTGCTGCTGTTGAGAAGTCGGTCAGGGAATTGGTTCAAGCGCACCTTTTTTATTACAAAGTTACAAGAGGCGGGCCCAAGACTGTTTACGGACCGGACTATGAAAAATCAATATGGAGTTTTGGTGATCATGCCAAGTTTTATGCAACTGTGAAACTCGACAAAGCCTACAATTTCCTAATTTCTAAACCGCACACTATCTATGGTAAAAATATAGTCCATCGTAAAATTAAACAGGGCCGAAAGCTTCAATATATCCAGGCCGCTTTTAAGAAAAATGGGATCCGCTTATATTGCGCGGATATATCGCCAGTGGCCATTCGTAAAGCAGGATATCGGGTGTGTCGCGCGGTTTCACCAGATCTTTGTACATTGGATCCCGTGCACAAATACAGGCAGCTTGGAATTCCTAGATACTACAGTCTGGCAAAGAAAATGGGACTTAAGCATCAGCCCAGCACATTTAACGAATTAAACAAATATCCCCACCCATTTCCGTGAGGTCACATGCCTATAATCAGAGAAGGTAGTAAAGCAGATTATCATGTAGATGAGGAGTTTTACCTATCAACCAAAATCCAGTCGTCTTTTTTCAGAGGCCAGGTACAGGAGAAAATTAAAAATTGGATGTTGAATAGGCCTGATCGGGAATTTAAAACTATGGGTGGGTTGGAAGTAATTAAGTTGAAGCCAAACCTATCCGTATTCCAAAAAGTCAATTTGGAGAAAATTATCACCGGCAGAAAATCCAGCAGGGCCTTTAATGGTAGGTCCATCTCATTTTCGCAACTATGTAATTTACTGACTTTGACGTGCTCGTTAAAATGTCCATCGCCAGCTGAAAAACGAATCATCCCATCTGCTGGAGGACTTTATCCCTTAGAGACGTATATCTTGGCCCTAAATATTAAGGGATTAAAGAAAGGTCTTTATCATTTCAACGTTTTAAAAAATCACCTAGCTCTTTTGAGAAAGGATAAGCGCACCTTTGAGCTATCTGATTTTTGGGAGCAATATTCTCTTTACGGTGAGCCTGCTGCCATTATTTATACGACGGCGGTTTTTGGACGAACTCGAAAAAAGTATGGCGCACGGGCGCTCAAATTTATATTTTTTGAGGCTGGTGCCATGGCTTCCCATATGGAATTTTTAGCGAAGGTAATGGACTTTGGGTCATGTCAAGACGGTGGAGGATTTGAAAATCGCGTCGAGGCATTGATTGGCGTTGACGGTCAGAAAGAGGGCTTAGTGTCTTCCTTAATTATTGGTCATGGGTAATCAAATATTTGGAATACAGTAATTTATATAAAGGGTCCCTTGATGAGTGACTTTTAAAAATGGGCGCAAAAGTTTTCCTCTGCTTAATAATTTTTTTGGAATATTTAATTAAAACATCGGAATACTGGGAGAGTGAAATCCAACTTTCATCCAGAATATGTTTATAAAATCTTGATATCGCTTCAAATGAATATGTTTGTTGATACAATCGTGAACACTGAATCCTTCTGCTATGACTAAAGCTTTGAGAAATGAAAAATTCCAATGCCTTTCGAAAGCTTTCGTAGTCAATGTGTAGGCCACGATCCTTTAAAGTTACGTCTACAAACTTTATGTCATTTGGAGACCGCACAAAGTCTGAGTACCCTCCCCAACGTGAAAGTATGGCAGGACATCCTAATAGAAGTGCCTGAAGAGGAGCGACTCCGAAATCCTCATTTTCAAAAGTACTCAGACTTATAAATAGGTCGCTGAGTTGAATCATTTGTTTCAACCGGAGTTGTTGTTGGAAGCCAACAAAGGAGACTTTCATTTTCAAACTATTGGGAAGCTTATCAAACCATCTCATAAATATAGTTTTATATAATCCATTATTCCGCACGCCACCAGACTTACATGTCCCTAAGTCATCAAAACTTCCGGCAATGATGAGCTTTATGCGCTTGCGACTTTCTGGATGTGAATTACAAAACTTCCAAATAAATTGAATGAGCTTCTTAACATTCTTTCTCAATGAAATTCTGCCTGCGTAAATAATAACAAAATCATCCGGCGTAAATCCAAACTCACTCCGCAACTTAGCCCGTGCTGAATTTGTTAGTGGTTTTTGTGACTCTGTAAGTGGGAAGGGGACCACTATAATTTGATGGGCAACCCGGGGTTTAAAAAATACTTCGATGAATTTTTTATGGGCTCGCGAAGCTACAACGAATTTTGTTTTTCTATCCCCGAGAAAAGTAATTAGGCTTAGCCACTCGGGAGCATTCAGCGTAAAGTCTCCATAGATATGAAAGCAGAATTCTAATATTTGAGGACATTGAGGTAGGACGGCGCTTAAAAAAGTAAGAGGATGGGGATAAAAGCATTCTGCAAAGATGATCCGTGTCACCCGTTTAGCCTTGATAAACGACTCAAATCTTTGATTCAGCCTAGAATCCAACAGTTCTCCGTACTCAAATTTAAAGACAGGAATTTTTGGATTTAAGAGTTTATATGAATTTAAAATGTTCGCCCTAATCACCTTTGAACTTAGCCAGAGAGGGCTTTCTTCACAAATTATGATTGCAGAGCGCAAGTTTCCTCCTTCATGTGCCTATCTTATTGACACTACAAGGCGAATATAGTTAAAATTTTAGAAGATGAAACAAAAATCAAAATCAATAAGTGGAAGTGCTGTGTTTAAGATCAAGGACTCGGTGTTATACCGTATGGAGTGTGCCACTGTGATTCTCATGTTGTATATGCAGCATAACTCGTTATATCGACTCTACGACGGCGGCGCATATATTTGGTCCCTCATTGACTCTCATAGAACCCTTGATGAAGTTAAATCACAGTGTGTAAAGGTTTTAAAAATTCCCAAGTCTTCTGTGGATAAAGAAGTTGGAGGTTTCATTGAACACCTCTTTTTAAAAAACTTGATCGAATTAAAAACAAATTCCAAGGCTTCAAAAATGGTT
>JBBQPV010000351.1:0-3237 GCA_038216925.1 Bdellovibrionia bacterium | reverse complement strand
CCCTCCAGAAGGCGGGTGAAGCTTGAAGCTGATTTTTGTGGCATTAAAATCGAAGATCACTTTGTTGTTGGATATGGTTTAGATTTTAATGAGATTTGCAGAAACTATCCTGATATTTACCAAGTCACCGAATAGGAATTGGAACTGGTTTCAGACCCCAATCCCAGCTCAACTCAGGATCTTTATTTTCCTTTGGTTTTCTTGGAGTTCTAGGGGGCCCGTCCTTTAAAGCAACGTTCCGCATAACAACCACTAGGACAGGAGCAATGGTACGCTCTGCGGTCACTTCAAATTTAAACAGAACATCAAATTGTACTGGCGTAGAGTTTGCCAGCACAGTCTTTTTGACTCCGCTGGTGAGTGGGAATGTCAACCGAGCTAATTCTGCGGCACTATTTTCTTGGGGCTCTTGAGAGATGGTTGAATACGCAAAATCAAGGGGAAGTTGCGCATTCATACCCCAATAAATCCATTTGGCATAATCTCCAGATTTCTGCGCGTATCTTATGTTTTCAATAATTCCCAAGTAAACCTGATGGAATGTTTCTTCACGGCTCACTCGGGAAGTCATGATAGGCGTACTAAGCATAGAATGAGGCGCGGTGAAAATAAAACTTAATCCACTTAAAAACAAGGTGGAAAATGCGGTCATAGTTCCGTAGTGACCAAATATATTATTAAAAAATTCTGGGTGATGGAGAGAAAAGGAAATAAGGGCAGAAGAGATAAGTCCTTTAATAGCTAAATCATAACCACGAGCTTCCACAGAATGTAAAAACTTTTCCCTACCACCCTCTGCAACCAGTGCCTCTTTAGAAAATGCCTTAATGAAATTTTCAATAGCCTCACCACCTCTGATCACAAATCCATCGGTGGTAAACTCAAAGGCGTTGTTTAAGGGAATTACTCGTCCACTATAAATGCTTTCTAGACCTTTAAGTCTTACAGCCGCCTTTTCCAATTCAATTGGATCAGTAGTGGTGTCTGTTATGAGAACTTCGTCCTTTCCAAACACCGATGGATCTTTTGAAGGAAGGAACGTGGTTCTAAAAGTTTTTGCGATTCCCACTGCCTCCTCACTGTCTTTTAGATTTTGGAGCTCTGATCTTTTCATTTCCGTTTTAAGAAGATTTATAAAGATCCCAGCGCAGACTTCCCCGCGAGTGAAACTTGCTTTTCTCATTGCGGTCTCGGCTAGAGAATTTGAAGTCATTGTAAAGATGAGTATGAAAACAATCATTTTCATTTTATCTCGCCGGAACTGGTACGAGGGACGGTTGAAAGCCAAAAGCGGGAGTTGCCGTCTCTAAAATGATTTTTTTCTTTGGTCTGGTTGGGGGCAAATCTCGAGGCGTTCCATACCGCATAAAAACCGTGAGTGTTGGCGTCGAGCCTTCAAATTTAAAAACCAAATCAAAAGCTACTTCCACAGCGTCTTCTGAAAAATTCCGCTTTGTTTGTTCTGATTGAGGAAAATCAAGCCTCGCTGTAGATTCCCATGCAGCTGGACGCATCCAAGGATTCCCTAGGGAATCTGCATAATACTGGGAAATTTGGCTATTCGCCCCCCAATAGATCCACCGTTCCAGCCTGCGATTTTTCACCGCATCGGTGATATTCTCAAACAATGATTCAAATAATTTGTGAAAATTTTCCGCTTTTTTAACTTGAGATCTGGGCGAACCGTTTTTTAAAATTTCTAAAATGGAAAGGCGGAGACCTTCTACGTATTTGTTACGAAAAAACGAGGCGTATGTTGCGCCAGTTCCCACCGCCGCTATGAATTCCTGAATTGCCGCTTCTCCGCTGATCACTAAGCCATCGGTGGCATACTGAGCATGCTGATTTTCAGGAACCAGAGTAAGATCATAAGTACGCTGCAACCCCTTTATTCTGCCTGTGGCTGTCTTTAATTCCGTCAAATCAGTAGTTCTATCGTTGACGACAGTTTCATCAAAATTCCAGGTGTTGGTGTCTTCCGCAGGGAGGTGTCCTATTTTAAAATTGTTTACTAGGCGCATGGCTTCCTTAGTTTGCACTTCTATCTGGGCGCCGGAAGTTTCAGCCCCCACATGCATATCTCCCACAGCCAAAAAAATCGCGGCACAAACTTCTGTTTTGGTGAATTTATAGGAGCCGGCCTGAGATGTAGACAAGTAGCCGAAAACTGTCACTAATATTAAAAAAAATCTCATAAGATCCATTCCGTTGCTACCCTTGGAACTAGTTTTTATGAGATTTGACTATTGCCAGCCTTATGCCAGCTTTCCCTAATGAATAATGACGTTCATGCAGAACAAGACAATGACGGACAGAACAAAGGCGACCAAAATTTTTGATGACATGCTGTATATCCCCCTAAGATGTTTCCCCCCATTATTAAATCGAATAGTGGAATCAAAGTCAATGCGTTAAGTTAGCGGATGCAGGGACTATTTCCCCCACTAGATCATAGTCGTGACTATCCGTGATCCTCACGTTGACAATCTGTCCCACGTCGGCGACTCCCGATGCGATCAGCACGTGCCCATCAACTTCCGGAGCCTGCTCCTGGGTTCTGCCCTTTAGAAGTAAATCCGTCTCATCGGACATGCCTTCTACCAATACAGGAATTGTCCGGCCTATAAATCTTTGATGCATGCGCCGACTGATATCTGCCTGAAGCTTCATCAGCCGATTACGTCTTCTTCTCTTGGTTTTTTCATCAATTTGATCGGGCATCTTTCCCGCAGGAGTCACATCCTCAGGGCTGTATTCAAAACATCCTACTCTGTCGAATTCTTGCTCCTCGATAAATTCAAGGAGCTCGAGATAATCTTGTTCAGTTTCTCCGGGAAATCCCACAATGAACTGGGTTCTGATAACTGCGTCTGGAATTTCTGTTCTGATCATTTTCAAAACGGCTTTGATATCTTCTTTAGTCATTTTTCTATTCATGCTCTTGAGCATTGGGTTGGAAATATGTTGGAGGGGCATATCAAAATATTTGCAAAGATTTTTCTTAGACTTTATAAGCTGAACCATCTCTGGTGTGATTCCGTCTGGATATAAGTAGAGCACTCTGATCCAATCAAGACCCTTAACGTCAGATAAAGCGGATAACAATGCAGTGGGATTTTCTAAAGCTTCTGGATTTTTTCTTCTCAAATCCCATCCAAAATCAGTGAAATCGTGGGAAATGATATTCACTTCCCGCACACCGGTAGTCACAAGTTTTTCCGCCTCTTTAACAATACT
>JBBQPV010000350.1:0-3243 GCA_038216925.1 Bdellovibrionia bacterium | reverse complement strand
TGATGATCTCCGCCGCAGCGGGGGAGCACAGATTAAATTATGCCATGGAACCGGACGGGATTTACAAAATGCTGTCTGCCCTCTCGTCTGCAGTGTTTTGGTCTTGGATTTTTATTTTAGTCTTTTGGCGCAGAAGACTTTCAGGTTATTTTTCAAAACTCTGAAGGGCGGCCTCTTCATCTTCAAAAATCTGAAAACCTTGCTCTTCTCCCGAAGAAAAAATCTTTTTGAATTCTGATCGCACATTGCAAAACTTTGGGGGAACTGGGTTGGTTTTGGCAAATTCTTTCAATGTGTTCATAAAATTGCCTATGCCACTAGACCCCACAAAACTTAAATCTGCCAAGTTAAAGACCACTTTGTTATTGATCAAAACATCTTGGCAAGTTTCCCTAAAGGGCTCAGCGGTTTCAAAATCAAGTTTCCCTTGAAGTTCAACCACCGTCACATCTCCGTCTTTTCTAATTTTAGCCTGCATTTAAACTGACCTCCGTGTTAGGCTTATAATACTATCTTAAAACACCGCTGGATAGATACAAGGCAAGAAATAATGGCAGCTAAGCCGATTAAAAAAAAGAATAAGGAAATTCAGGGCTTAGAGTCCGCACTCTATATTGTTTCCACCCCTATTGGCAATGGACTGGACTGGACCTTGAGGGCCCAGAACGTTTTATCCCAATGTGACGTGGTGGCCGCAGAAGACAGTCGAGTTCTAAAAACACTCCTACAAAAAGCAGGAATTTCAGCAAAAAAGATTGTCACATATCATGAACACAACGAAAAAGAATCAGCACAGGGTTTACTTGGATTAATCAAATCAGGGCAAAGCGTTGCCCTGACCACCGATGCCGGCACACCTCTCATCAGTGATCCCGGGTACCGCATTGTCCGAGAAACACTGAAAGCCGGATTAAGAGTTATTCCCGTTCCTGGCGCATCCAGTTTAACAGCGGCTCTAAGCGTCTGCGGTATTGGCGGCGGAAGTGTTTATTACGGTGGGTTTCTTCCCAGTCAACCGGGAGCGCGGCAGGCACTTTTGACCAAGTCGAAGGCTCTAGCGGACACTATCGTGTTTTTTGAAACTCCTCACCGGCTCAGAGATACCTTAGAAGAAGTGGAAAAAATCTATGGTGCTGAGAATGAAATGACTGTTTGCCGAGAGTTGACAAAAACATATGAGGAAATACTTCTTTCCACCGCCAGTGGAGTAAAAAAATATTTTCAGATGACAGAACCTCGTGGAGAATTTGTTCTTGTTCTCAAGGGTCAAGCAGACGCGCTACTAAATAAAATCGAGACAAAACAAAAAATCCACGAACTCCTGGATCGAGGGCTATCGGCTTCCGATATCATAGAAAGCTTGCAGCCCGTGTCACAAATGACTCGCAAAGAACTTTACGACTCTATTTTGTCCCTCAAAAAGCTTTGACAATCTTTTGATATAACTGGCCTAATAATAGAATGAAGATTCGCATTTTAGGATGCCATGGTGGCGTTGCGCCGGGCTACAGAACATCATGCTACATGATCAACGAAAGCTTTTTAATAGACGCAGGGTCTGCGGCATCAGCACTTAGTCCTCAGAGACAATCGGAGATAGAAGATATCTTCATCACTCACCCTCATATTGATCACATCAAAGATATTTGTTTTTTAGTTGAAAATACATTTTACCCTGAGCGCGCAGTTATAAATCTCAGATCTACTCCAGAAATATTGGATAGCGTGCACAAGCACATGCTTAACGATATCTTATGGCCAGATTTTTCTAAAATTTTCGTAGATAAAGAACAAACTAAAACACTAATAAAATTCTGCCCTATAGATAAATCTACGGAGTACAAAGATTTAAAAATCACATTTTTTAGAGTGAATCATCCCGGAAATGCCATTGGGTACCTCCTTGATGATGGGAAAAAGCAAATTATTTTTAGCGGAGACACCGGTCCTACTCAAGAGATGTGGGACATTGCCAATGCGTGTTCAAATCTGAAAGCCATTTTTACAGAAATCAGTTTTCCTAACACAATGGACTGGCTTGCTAGAGCCAGCGGCCATTACACAACTCACCAGCTACTGGATGATCTGAAAAAATTAAATAATAAAGATATCCCAATTCACATTGCTCATTTTAAACCACGCTTCTTTGAAGAGCTGATGGATGAGTATCATCGTTTGGCACCTCCAAGGATGCATCTCCTCCACCAAGAAGATGAGTTTGAGTTCTAAATTGTTTGTCATTCTAATTTTGTTTTACATGGTGTCTGGTCACGCCGCAGAAGATCCTCTTCGTCCAACTAAATCCTCTGTCATACTCAGTGCTGACAGCTACAAAACTAATCCGGATCAATCTGCAGATTTAGAGGGACACGTCAGAGTTGTTCGGGAAGCTGAAGTTTTGACGTGCGATAAAGCAAGGGTTAATAATGCTACAGGAGACGTAATGGCAGAAGGCCATGTAGTGCTTATATCTCTTAAAGATTATGTCCGAGCAGAAAAAATGACCTACAACTTTTTAACGAAGACTGGTGTAATTTACAAAGGACTCATTCAAACTGGGCAAGAAACCATAGAAGGCGACGAGATAACCAGAATTGGTGAGAATGAATTTGTCGCAAAGGACGCTAGCTACACGTCTTGTGTAAATTGCCCACCAAGCTGGAAATTATTTGGAAGTAAAATAGATGCAACTGTCGGTGGATATGCCTACATCACAAGTCCGGTGATAAGACTTTATGACATTCCTGTTTTTTGGTTACCGTGGATTGCCATCCCCATAAAAAATGAGAGACAAAGTGGACTTCTCGCCCCGACGTTTTCAAAAAGTGGCTCAGGCGGATTGTCTTTTAGTGAATCCTACTTTTGGGCCATCAACAAAAGTAAAGATGCCACCCTCTATGAAACCTATTTTGATAAAAGGGGATTAAAACATGGCCTGGAATACCGATTTGTTTCCAGTGCAGAGAGTAAAGGAAATTTCAGAGCAAATTTTTTAAATGACAGGCTATTTCCCAGTACAACGGATTACACTATTTTAGATAAAAGGTATGTTCCCTTAGGAACCGATACCCGAGAAACAAAAGAGGATCTTTCCAGATTTTCTCTCAGATATAAACAGCACGTCGAACTACCGGAAGGTTTTTCAAACAACATTGATCTGAATACTATTCGAGATACCCGTTATCTCTACGACTTTCCCGATGACATGCCTTCCGCCGGAGACCCCGCCTTAGAAAATCGACT
>JBBQPV010000349.1:0-3248 GCA_038216925.1 Bdellovibrionia bacterium | reverse complement strand
CAGAGATGTGTGGGGATTTGATCCCGAGGCGCAATTTTTAGCAGATCGTGGATACGCAGTATTTCAACCCAACTTTCGAGGGTCCACTGGTTACGGAAAAGAGTTTGTAGCAAAGTCTTTTAAGCAGTGGGGAAAAACCATGCAAGATGACATCACAGACGGCGTCTCATGGTTGGTTAAAACCGGATACGTCAATCCCAAAAAAGTATGTATTTACGGCGGCAGTTACGGAGGGTACGCCACATTGGCGGGTCTTGCGTTCACCCCTGATGTTTATGCTTGCGGAGTAGATTACGTAGGCGTTTCCAATCTGCTCACATTTATGAAGTCAATTCCCCCTTACTGGAGACCGGAACTAGAAAAAATGTACGCCATGGTTGGAGATCCAGTTAAAGATTTAAAAGCGATGGAAGATGAATCACCTGTATTTCATGCGGATCAAATAAAAGCGCCACTCTTTGTTGCACAAGGCGCAAAAGATCCTCGAGTGAATATTAATGAGTCAAATCAAATTGTAGAATCATTAAGGAAACGGGGAGTAGAAGTGAAATACATGGTGAAGGAAAATGAAGGCCATGGCTTTCACAATGAAGAAAACCGTTTTGATTTCTACGAGGCCATGGAAACTTTTCTCCACCAACATTTAATGTGATGATTTGGCGGGTTTAGCAATTTTAAGGTCCCGCTCAAATAACAATTTTGATCCGGGACCAAAGGCCTTCACATTAATTTTCCATGTGTCTTCTTGAGAAGTTTTAACTATTCCATAATTGAATGTGCCAGCAACCCCTGCAATTTGCCTCCTGTTTGGAGTTTTATCCCAAGTAGAGGGATAAACATTGGCATGAATAGCACTAGTGGTAAATTCATAGGT
Organism: Bdellovibrionia bacterium; assembly: GCA_038216925.1. GTDB lineage: Bacteria > Bdellovibrionota > Bdellovibrionia > JABDDW01 > JABDDW01 > JBBQPV01. The sequence continues at coordinate 2,374 of JBBQPV010000349.1, read as the reverse complement.
TTCATATCCAAGCACTTCTTTTTCTATTTTCATTAATTCAGCAAGGTGTCTATCCCCAGATATAAATATCACTGGTGCTACCGCACTTTTGAGTCGGTTCATAAATATTTTAAAATTTTCTGGGTGATCCCCTTCAAAGGATTCAAATTGATGATAACCGCCAAACCACTGGCCTCCATTGATAAGCCATGACGGATGCCGAGTGGAAACTAAGTTTTCCAAAAGCCAATTCTCTTGCGCCACTCCAAGCTGAGTCTGTTCCGGTCCTCCTTTATGGTCAGGAGTTCTAAAACTCCTGTCATCCAAAAGATAAAATACCTGGCCGAATACGCGTAGTGTAGATGAGACGCCCGGCCCTAGATCATAAACACCCTTCACTGAATCTTGGGAAAAAAAGGCGTTGAATGTTTCCGTGGATTCTTTTTTATATTTAAAATCAAGTCCACCATCATTTTGTCCAAAGTCATGATCATCCCAGGTCGCAATGATGGGTATTAAGTTATCTGATTTGTACAATTCTAAGAGATCTCGGGTTTCCGTGTAGCGTTCCCAAAGGACTCGTGGGTTGACGTCAATTATGGGATGGCCGTTACGCCTATCTGCATAGACGTTGTCCCCTAAAATTATAAGTATATCGGCACCATGACCAAGAAGTTCTTTCCACATGGAGGTCTGTTGGGTTTTATAAAAATCGTCCATACAAGAAGCAAAAGCAATGGTAGCCATAGATTTTTTGATATCCAGCGCCTTGAGGTGACGCCGGTCCAAATTCCCACCTTGTTCATCATTAATGGTGAGCTCGTAAGATTTTCTTAAAGACAGTCCTTTGAATTTTGCCTTAACTACAGTTTTAACAGAAAAGGGTTTTGAAATTGTGGTTTGTTCTGAGGGCGAAAGAGTTTCACCTTCGGGATCCCTAAGACTGATTTGATAGGTTTTGCCTTTTTGTCCAATAAAGTTAACTTGAGTTGTGGAATCGCTAGTTACTCCTTGCATCACAGAAAGTTTTGCTTCGCTAACTTCGGAAAAAATCAGAAGTGAGAGTATCAGTAGTCGTTTCATGAATGGGCCTCCGCCATATGCAGTTGTGATTGGTAGAGATTTGCATAAATCCCTTTCTGCAACAAAAGTTCTTTGTGAACTCCAGATTCTACTAGCTTTCCGTGTTCCAGGACAAAAATTCGATGACAATCCACAATTGTGGAGAGCCTATGGGCAATGATGATACTGGTGCGTCCCAAAGTTGCCTCTTTAGTGGCACGCTGAATAAGTGCCTCACTTTCAGAATCTATGTGTGCAGTGGCTTCATCTAAAATGAGAATGTCTGGGTCAAAGGCGAGAATCCGCGCAAAGTTAATGAGTTGTTTTTCTCCCGTACTCAAATTGGACCCTTTTTCCTGGACTACCCCAGTTATACCACGGGCTTTAATGAGATTTCCACAATGGGCTCTGAAAGCAGCGTTGGTGGCCTTTTCCAAACTAATACCAGGATCATTGAGAGTAATATTACTCAAAACAGTGCCGCGAAATAAAAAGAAATCCTGTTGTACCATTCCAATCTTGCGCCTCAATTCCGATTTTTTTATGTCCTTAATGTTTTGTCCATCTAATAGTATTTCCCCTGAATCAGAATCTTTAAAATCATAAAACCTTTGAATGAGATTAACCATGGTGCTTTTTCCACTTCCCGTGGTGCCGACAATAGCAACGCACTCTCCGGGATTTATCTTCAGAGTCAGGTTTTTTAAAACCGGTCCATTTTCCTTTTCATAACTAAATTCCACATTCTTAAATTCAATGGTTCCGGCTAGCCTTTTAGGTTCAAGACTCTTTCCTCCAAGATTATCAACGGGTTCATCAAAGAGCGTAAAAATTCTTTCAGCACTAGCAAGACTTGCCTGAAAAGTTTGATATTTTTCTAATATATTTCTTAGCGGAGGGAGGAAATCCTGAACGTGCATGAGAAACGCAACAATAAGTCCCACAGGGATGCTGCTCTTTCCATTCAGTACGCCGCCGTAATACAAAGCCATGGCCACCGTGAACGCACTAAAAGCATTAAGGACGGGGTGAAGCCAAGCTAAGTATTTTAAATTTGCTAGCTGTTGATCTTTATATTCAGAATTCAGGCTCTCAAATTTCTTCCATTGTTTTTTTTCTTGAGTATAAAGTTGGGTGACCTTCATCCCAGAAATATTTTCAGCTATGAATGAATTAATGCCGGCAAGACGTTTTTTAATAATTCTGAGAGAGTCTCTTGCCTTACCACTGAGATAAAATGTGCACCATAACATTACTGGTGTAATTGCCATTACAAAAAGTGTGAGTTTAACGTTTATAAGAAGCATGGCAATCACGATGGCAACCAAACTTA
>JBBQPV010000348.1:0-3267 GCA_038216925.1 Bdellovibrionia bacterium | reverse complement strand
TGTCCTTGCCGACAGAACTAGATATTAGAAATAATTTAAAAGTAAATTTTGAACGAGACTTAAATGGCGACTTCCATTTGTCTGTTTTGACTCAAATGTTTTCTCAGGGAAAAAACGTAACAAAACTAACTTTGTATAAGAGAAGTAAAAACAAAGTCTTCACTTTGCCAAGTTTTGATATGGAGAATAGTAGTTTTACAGATTTCTATTTAGATAGAAATAAACGAGTATTCCTGCTTTTGGATGAGGGAAAGACCTTCCGTAGAATAGACTTAAGCGGAGAGGAGTCTCAAGATGTTGTCTCAGCGGAAATGTCAGGAGCAAAGCAATCGATAACTCAGATAGTATTGCCCGATGGGACCGAAGCCTTCGCAGTAAACATTGGCGGTAATATTTTATTTCTTGATAATGTGGACCTTCATACTGTAGCTAGCGTGCCTTCCGCAAAGACGCCGTATTCAATCATGGCCATTTTTACTGAAGGAAAGCGTGTCCTGGCCATCAATTACACAGATCTCATTCAACTTTATGGACCTTTGTCAAAAAAGTAGTCTCCTTCCGCTAATCGCCGGGCCACTTTTTTTCCAAAATTAAAAGTATCTGGCATCGTGCTCATGGAAAATGCTTCATTGGCAAAAACTGTCGAATTTAATCCTTGAATGCGAGAAGCTCTTCCATAAAAAAGTTTTTCACGCATAGCTTCAGCATCTACATGAGGGAAAAAGGGCCATCTTCTCGAATCTATTAACGTAATATTTTGGGCACCTAATTGTTTCATGTCTTTCGAAATATTGGCCATGATTTGATCGTCGGAGACAGTAAGTGGAGCAAACAGGTGAAAAATAAAAATATCTTGATCTGGATATCTTTATCCACGCCATTGGCCTGCCCTGACGATCCAAATTCATATTATCTCTAATGTATCCTACTTGGGATTTTCCTTCTGAAAACCCTTCTACTTTCACCGCAAAAGTAGCATACGGAGTATACTGTATTTGTGAAAATAGTTTCCGTTCTTCATCAGTGGAATCCAAGAATGTGAGAGCATCTTTTGGATCTACCGCTACAATGAGTTTGTCAAATCGAAGTGCATTTTGGTTTCCTTTTAGATAGATCAAAACTCCGTCGTCATTTCTAAGGGTGCGAACCACTTCCATTCCGGTCTGTACATTTAACTTTTCTGCCAACCCCTTCCATATAGGTTGAGTTCCATTTTCCCACATCACCGCTTGTCCCGATAATGCTGCACCGATAATTGCATTTTCATCAATCATCCGTTCAGCAAAAACCGCTGGAGTGTCTGGACCGCCGTAACCATATCCAATCAGATATGGTTTTACGTAATCAGAAAAGGTACCCAGTCCTTTTTTGGACAAAACAACTCTAAAAGGATCAGCAAGGTCTAGGGGAGGGATTTCTAAATCTTGAGAGGATGCTTTTGTCATTGCTCTACGATGAATAAGATAATGGAGGCCCTGTAATTTAAGAATCAGATTCTCTTTAAATCCCTGCTCTTGCACTTTGCCAGATTTAAGGTCATAAAATACCTCTTCAGGAAACGGAATCGTCTTTTGACCAACATCAGATGCTAAGCGCACAATGGGGTCATATTTTCTTGGCACGCCCATAGTAGCGCCCATATCATGGCGTTTACCGTTAATCTCGACCGTATGAGATTTCCCTCCGGCTTCCGACGCACTTTCAAAAACTGTGACGTTAGTATACCCAAGGTTTTTTAATTCCAGAGCAGCACCTAACCCAGACGGTCCCGCCCCAATCACCGCTATTGAAGCGGCTGACTTTAATTGTTGGGGCGCAGAATTAGAACGTCGGGCCAGTGCTTCTCTTATCTGCGCATTTTCATTTTCTATCGCTCCTATTTGGATGCCGATCAGATTTTTATTCTCAGAGGATGCGCGCATGGAATTTAGTCTTTCAGCATTGGGCAAATCTCGAACCGGCTTATAATCAATATTAACAGCCCCCTTAACGTACAGATTCTGGTCAAGTAGTATATCCTTTGATCTGAAACCACCCGCGGCAGACAACAAGTAAAACTCCCACATGCGACGAAAGCGTTCCCCGTATTGATTTTTGAGGATCGGCCAAGAATCTGAGAAATTTCTGTTCCAAGCCATGAGTGTGAGATCGTAATTCTCTGTAATGTCGTGACGATCAACCGGCGCGCCGAAAGTTTTTTTGGTGGATTTGTCGTATTGATTTCTCGATGGGGCCACTCCATTAGGAAATATATGTTTGTCAAACCAAGGATTATTTTTAAACATGTCCTTGGTATTTGTGATGGCCTGAATTAAAAATCTGCCTTGCGGTTTTAGCACGGCGTACGCTGACTCAAAATATTCCTCGAGATTTTTCTGGCCTACGGCTTCCACCATTTCAATAGAAACTATGTGGTCAAAGCTATTTGGAGGGAAAAAATGGGACAAGTCCCGATAATCCATGAATTTAAAATCAACATTTTCCAATCCGGAAGACAGTGCTCGGGCTGCTTTGAGTTGTTCTACTGAAATGGTAATCCCAGTAACAGTGGCTCCGTAATATTTTGAGGCAAATCTCGCAAATCCGCCAAAGCCGGAGCCGATATCCAATACTCGGTCTCCCGGTTTTAAATTTAGTTTTCTTGCGATCAAATCATATTTAGCGTTTTGTGAATCTTCTAAGGTGTACCCGGGCGCCCAGACACCAGACGTGTAGGTGAGTGTTGGGTCAAGCATCAGGCGATACAATTCATTTCCAACGTCATAGTGCTCCTCAGCAACAATTCCCGCCCTGCGCCTTGTCTGAAGATTAAATAATCGCCCACGAAAATATCTAAACGATTCTTTCAACAAGGCTTGAAAACCTAAAAGTGGTGTTCGCCAAACGGGGAGGTAAGTATCTACTTTGCCATTGAGCCCGCTACCCGTATATAATTTTTCTATGACTTGATCTAAGTGAGGGGCAGTCCATAAACCGTCCATGTATGTTTCCCCCAACTGAAACATAGGGTCCTTTAAAACCCGATGGTAAAAATCTGAGTCTAAAACTTTGATATCCTGATCAGCGGATCCATTTACCGTGATCCCGACCTTTTGAAGGAGTTCAATCGAGCTGGTTCGGGCATTTTGTTCAAATTTTATAGATAGTTTCTGTAAATAGTTTCCACAAGGTGAAGCATTAGATAAGTTGGCCGCAGAAAATGTTAATGAGAATAAAGCTATCCATATGACGCAGGATTGTTGTTTCATTATGGGAGGCACAAGAGCA
>JBBQPV010000347.1:0-3269 GCA_038216925.1 Bdellovibrionia bacterium | reverse complement strand
CATTTGTCACCAACTCTCGCCTTCCGCACGTCCACCCATTTTTGAACTTGAAAATCTTTATCTGGATTTATGCTCACAAAATGAAAGTGATCAAGATTTGCGCCCACCATCCAGTTTTTTAATGTTTTTAATCTGGTGTCGCAAATGACGTCTATACTGATTTGCTTACTTAAATTAATTGGACCGCAACTTCCAGGTTTTGCGCCATCGGTGATTTTCATCACGTCTGCTTCATGGCACATTTCTAATTCACCGGTAATGCCTAACTGGTTTTTCAGTTTGATTTCATTGAGCTCATCATCTCCTCGGAGCATCACACAGAGATAGTGATCATCTGCGGTTTTATAAAACAAGGTCTTCGCAAGTTGAGACGATGGGACGTTGAGAAATTTTGCCAAATCATCAATTGTTTTTAGGCCGGGCGTAAAAAGTGACTTATGGCCTTCAAGTTTTTTTGAATTGAAATCAAAAGCCTTAATCTTCTCATCGTGTTTTGAATTTACGTAAACCTCTACGCCCTTAAGTTTTTGTAAACTAAATGGCGCAGCTAATTCAGCATTGGAAATTTCTTTTTCATTAGACAGCGCAGGAGTGATTTCTATATTGGACGCGTAATCACAATTATCACAGGCCATGATGAGGTCTTCACCGCTTTGGGCAAGCACCTGGAACTCATGGGTCAGTGAACCGCCAATGGCGCCTGCATCCGCAGTGACTGTCCTAAATTTGAGGCCACAACGGGAAAAAATCCTTTTATAAGTTTCAAACATTGTCTGATAACTTTTTAGCGCCGCCTCTTTACTCACATCAAAACTGTATGCGTCTTTCATGAGAAATTCCTTACCTCTCATCAGACCAAAACGAGGACGGATTTCATCTCGGAATTTAGTTTGGATTTGGTATAAATTGACAGGCATATCCCGATAACTTTTAATTTCTCTTCGTGCAATGTCCGTTACAACTTCCTCATGAGTGGCACCTAAGCAGAAATCATGCTCATGACGGTCTTTTAGTCTATAGAGTCCTTTACCCATAGCATCCCACCGACCAGATTCTTGCCAAAGTTCTTTGGGATGCAAAATCGGCATTAGAATTTCAACCGCGCCCGCCCGGTTCATCTCTTCTCTGATTATAGTTTCAAATTTTCTGAGGGTTCGCAGTCCAAGAGGCATGTAATTATAAATTCCAGGAGCTACTTTTTTTATAAAGTTTCCTCTTATAAATAATTTTTGGCTTTCTATATCTGCATCGCCAGGGGCTTCTTTAAGCGTATGAAAAAAGTATTGTGAAAGGCGCAAAACAAATTCCTCTTTTAGTTATCAATCCCGTAAGATTTAATTTTTCTATGTAAATGTGAACGTTCAACCCCGATGACTTCCGCAGTTTTACTGACGTTTCCTTCATTTTCTTCAAGCTTTTTTAAAATAAAGTCTTTTTCAAATTCTGCGCGAGCTTCCCTTAATTTATTAAACTTAAACAAAGTTTCTTCCATAGACTCAGAACTCACTAAATCTCCCAGTGGATTTAACTCTAGCCCCGCTTGTTTCAAATCATTCACATCTATAAAGTCTAAAGGTGTGAGAATAAAAATTCGCTCAATAAAATTTCTAAGCTCACGAATATTTCCTGGCCAGTCATGTTTTTTGAGAACTTCAAATGCATCATCGGAAAAAACTTTAAATTTGCCTCCGCTTTCTCTGGCGAACATCATCAAAAAACTTTTAGCAAGGAGTGGGATGTCGGTGATTCTTTCTCTGAGCGTTGGCACTCTAAAAGGAATGACATTAAGTCTATAATATAAGTCTTCCCTGAATCGTCCCGCCTTAATCTCGTGCTCAAGGTTTTTGTTGGTGGCTGCGATAACTCTTACATCAACAAGGATGGTTTCATTTCCGCCTATTCTTTCAAATCTCTGTTCCTGTAAAATTCTGAGGATTTTAGCCTGAGTTTTGAGACTCATATCAGCTATCTCATCAAGGAAAAGAGTTCCTCCATGAGCCATGTCAAATTTTCCCTTTTTTTGCGCTGTCGCTCCAGTGAAAGAACCTTTTTCATGACCAAAGAGTTCACTCTCGATAAGGTCTTCTGGAATAGCGGCACAGTTCATCTCCACAAAAGCGCGGGCGGCCCGTGCACTCTGATAATGGATATTTTGAGCGACCAGTTCTTTTCCCGTCCCATTTTCTCCTGTGATAAGTACCCAACTATTTGTTGGAGAAACTCTGGAAATCATCTGTCTCAAATTTTGAATGGGTTCGCTCTCGCCGATAATATTTATGTCTTTTTTAACTCGACTTAAAAGCTGCGCGTTTTCTTCCTGTAACTTAGACATAGCAAGAAGATTGTTAATAACTATTGTGACCTTGTCTACGCTCAATGGTTTTTCTATAAAGTCAAAGGCACCAAGCTTTGTCGCCTTCACTGCGGTTTCTACATTTCCGTGGCCAGACATAATAATAAATTGCATTTTTGGAAAACGCCTTTTGGCATCCTTAAGGACTTCCAAACCATCATACTCAGGCATCCAAATATCCAACAACACTACATCTAATGGTTCAGACGCCATCATGTCGATGGCTTGGTGCCCATTACTTGCGGTAAATACGTCAAAACCCTCGTCCTCCAAAATGGCAGAAAGAGATTGGCGAATACTGAGCTCGTCGTCAACTATGAGTACTTTGGCAGACTTCTTTAAGTTATTTGTCATACCTCTAGGTCATCCTCTTTTTGAGTGTTCCCGTAAATACCTCTATTTGACACAATCTCAGTGCGCGTTGTGACAGGGAGCTCAACCACAAACTTTGAACCCCTGGGGTCGTTTTTATAAACCCGCACAAAGCCGCTATGATCATCAACAATTCGTTTCACTATGGCTAGACCTAATCCAGTGCCTTGCTCTTTAGTGCTGAAATAAGGTTCAAAAATTCTTTCCCTTATTTCCCCGGATATTCCGGGACCGTTATCGCTAATTGTAAATCGCGCTATTCTTAAAACACTATCATATTGAGTGGAAATATCAACCTGCGGAGTTTCATCTTTTAAATTATTCACTGCCGCAACAGCATTTTCCAATAAATTAATTAAGGCGCGCTTTACTTGTTCTTTATCTAAATCTAATACGGGCATTTGTGCATCTAAATTAACGCTAAACTTAATATTACGATGTCCCTCTTTATAAAGAACCAGAGCTTCAGTCACTACGGAATTCAAATCATTTGGTACGGGCTGAGCCTGTGGCAGACGTGCAAAGGAACTAAATTCATTGACCA
>JBBQPV010000346.1:0-3277 GCA_038216925.1 Bdellovibrionia bacterium | reverse complement strand
AATATAGGGGTAAGAGATATTCATTTGGATATCCAGCCTGTCCAGTTCTTGATGATCAATCAAAACTTTTTAATTTGCTAGCGCCCCAAGACATTGGTGTGGAGTTAACGGAAGGGTTTATGATGGATCCCGAGGCTAGTGTTTCTGCAATTGTTTTCAGTCACCCTGCGTGTTCATACTTTGGGGTGGGAGAGCCAACCTCTTTAGTGTAGAGTTATAAAAAAGGAGTCCATCCGTGATCAAAATAGATACTACCCCCGAGCTCGTTTCAAAAGTTTATGCCAATATGGATTTAAAACTTAAGGGCATCAGAAAAAAATTAGGGCGTGAGCATTTAACATTAGCTGAAAAAATAATGTACAGTCATCTTGATCAGGAAGATCAGGAATTGAACAGGGGTTCTAGTTTTGTATTGATGAGACCGGATAGAGTGGCCATGCAGGACGCCACTGCGCAAATGGCGTTACTGCAGTTTATGCAGTCTGGAAGAAAATCAGCGGCGGTTCCATCGACAGTTCACTGCGATCACTTAATTTTAGCTAGAAACGGTGCCGTCAAAGACACGGCATTTGCCTATGCGGAAAACCAAGAAGTTTTTGATTTCTTACAGAGTACTTGCACAAAATATGGAATTGGTTTTTGGAAACCTGGTGCAGGAATAATTCACCAAGTAGTTTTGGAAAATTATGCTTTTCCTGGTGGACTAATGATTGGGACTGACTCTCATACCCCCAATGCCGGCGGCTTGGGCATGATGGCCATTGGGGTGGGCGGCTCTGACGCTGCTGATGTGATGGCGGGACTTGCTTGGGAAGTAAAATTACCAAAACTCATTGGTGTTCACTTAACAGGTAAAATGAATGGATGGACATCTGCAAAAGATGTCATTTTGTGTTTACTAGGGAAGCTAACCGTCAAAGGCGGAACAGATAAAGTTGTGGAATATTTTGGATCAGGAGTGAGCTCAATCAGTTGCACCGGTAAAGGGACTATTACAAATATGGGCGCTGAACTTGGCGCAACCACATCACTTTTTCCATATGATTCCCGCATGGAAGATTATTTAAAAATTACAAATCGTGCAGGCCTTGCCGAACTTGCCAATAAAGCTCGAGAAAACTTGCGCGCTGATACTGATGTGGAAAAAAATCCTACAAAATATTTTGATGAGATAGTGGAAATAGATTTAGATACTCTGGAGCCCTATGTGGTGGGACCCCATTCCCCAGATGTGGCACGCCCCATTTCAAAATTTGCAGAAGAAATTAGAACTCAAAATTATCCCGATAAATTATCTGCCGCTCTCATCGGGAGCTGCACTAATTCATCCTACGAGGATATTGAACGGTCTTCATATATTGCTCAGCAGGCCGTGGACCATGGATTAAAAATGCCTCAACCGTTTCTTGTCTCACCCGGATCTGAACAAATACATTTAACCATTCAACGTGATGGACAGATGAAAATATTTAATGAAGTAGGCGCCACAGTTTTAGCCAACGCATGTGGACCCTGTATTGGGCAATGGAAAAGAGATGATATTAAACAGGGCGAGAGAAATTCGATTATAAATTCTTTTAATAGAAACTTTCGCGGAAGAAATGACGCCAATCCTGAAACACTTTCTTTTATTGCGAGTCCGGAAATTACTATGGCCATGGGACTTGCAGGGCGCCTGAGCTTTAATCCTTTGACGGATAATTTGGAATCGGGTGGACAGAAATTTAAATTTAAACCTCCACAAGGAAAAGATCTTCCTCCAAAAGGGTACGCGAGCGGGGATTTAGGCTACGTACCACCAGCCGCAAATCCAGATTCTGTGACTGTTAAGGTGGACCCAAATAGTAAACGCCTGCAGTTATTAGAACCCTTCAAACCCTGGGATGGAAAAGATTTTGAAAAACTTCCTTTGCTATTAAAGGCAAAAGGAAAATGCACCACTGATCATATTTCTCCCGCTGGCCCTTGGTTAAGATTCCGAGGTCATCTAGACAACATCAGTGACAATATGTTTTTGGGAGCCGTTAATGCATTCAGCGGAGAATCAGGGAAGACCATGAATTTAGTAACCGGAGATTCGGGCGTGGCGGTGCCAAAAGTAGCTCGAGACTATAAAGCTAAAAATTTGAAATGGGTTGTGGTTGGTGATGAAAATTATGGAGAGGGAAGTAGTCGTGAACACGCGGCGATGTCTCCAAGATTCTTAAACGGTGCCGTGATTATCACAAAAAGTTTCGCACGCATCCATGAAACCAATTTAAAAAAACAAGGAATGCTCGCACTGACTTTTGTGAGTCCCCCCGATTATAATAAAATTCAGCAAGCCGACAGAATTAGCATTCTCGGCATCGCCGCTATGTCTCCCGGCAAAACCCTCGACGCCATCTGTTTCCACGCAGACGGCACCACAGATAAAATTACCCTACAGCACTCATACAGCGCAGAGCAAATTGCATGGTTCAAAGCCGGCTCGGCTTTGAACATGATGAAAAGGTGACAGCCCACTTTTCAATAGGCGCCGCAGCATTTTCTAACAGAGTCGGAGCTTAAATTAAAGTGTATTCAAGTGGATTTTGTCTCTGCGAATGAACTTTAGGTAATTTGTATATTTTCTTAGCTAGGGCTTTTCTTACTCCCTCCAAATGGGCGTTTTCGATTTTTGTATTGAGCCACTCGAGCTTGGTTTCGCTAAACTCTGGTGTGAATAAATGAACATCCTCTATTACTGGAATGACCAGTGTTTCTGCTCCTAATATTCCTCTCAACGTAGAAAATTTCCAATCTTCTACACGGTCGCAAAGGCCCGCTCTAACGGGGTTTTGATATACATATTTGTAGGCATTTAAGTGATGAAGGGGCTTCTGAATCACACATTTATAGTAGCGTCCGCCCCAATTCTGATTGATCCGTCCACTTATTCGATTGATTTCCTTACTGGTATTAGTCATGAACTCACCCATGACGATGCCAACTGGGTAATCTAAGGAGCTGCCAATAAGATGAAAGTGATTTGGCATGAGTACAAAACTTTGAATCTGCAAATCATATTTTTTATTTGCTAAATATAAATAGTCTTCACAAATCTTCCAAACATCCGAAATCGGAATGTCAAAAGGTTCGCGATTCGGACACCGGCCGGTCATGTGGTAAGGGAAACAAGTTAATTGAGGGACGAAGTGTCGAGCCATACCCAATTGCAAAATGGAATGCCAAAGTCACTAAAACTTTTAATGCGGTGCCTATTGGAAAGTGGGCTGTCACCTTTTAAAATGAGTAG
>JBBQPV010000345.1:0-3280 GCA_038216925.1 Bdellovibrionia bacterium | reverse complement strand
ACACTCAAACGTTCTGCATGTTTGACTGTACCTGTATCAGGTTTTTCAAGATCGGTGAGAAGCCTGATCAGTGTTGATTTCCCGCATCCATTGGGACCCAATAATCCAATGCGACTTTTTGGTGTAATCAATAAATCCATCACGGGAATAATGAGTTCGCCATTGTAAGATTTTGAAATACCTTTTGCATCAACAAGTCTTTTGGGATTTTTTTCTAAGGATTGAAAATCAATTTGCACAACGGCGTTTTTGTTTCGGAATGTAAGTTCTTCTACAGTTTGTTTTAGTTCTCCAGCTTTTTGGATTCTTGCCGATTGTTTTGTTTGTCTCGCTTTTGCTCCACGGCGTAACCATTCGGTTTCTCGTCTTAAGGTATTTTTTAACTTAACCTCGTGTTGTTCTTGAGCAGCCATCAGGTCTTCCCGGGTTGCTAAAAAATCAGCATAGTCGCCTTGTACGCTGAGAAGACCTCCCGGATGACGACGGTCAATTTCAATGATTCGGTTAGAAATTCTTTGCAGAAATAATCTATCGTGAGTGATTGTTAATGTTCCAAATCTTGCGCCAGATAAAAATTCCTCAAGCCAAAGTATACTTTCAACATCAAGGTGATTGGTGGGCTCATCTAATAAGAGCAGATCAGGTTGTCGCACCAATTCCCGAGCCAGCGCTACACGTTTTTTCCAACCTCCGGAAAGCTTGTCCACCGTGTCCTCGGAATTCAGGGATAATTTAGACATAATCGTTTGTCCGTAAGAAATTTCCTCCCAGTCATATGGGTCTCGAGCACCTTCCATCACCGTGGCTTCTACTGTTGCGCCAGCGGTAAAAAGCGGAACCTGTTCCAAAAAGCCCACTCTAAGACCACGCTGGATGGAAAGGGTGCCGTCATCGGGACTTAATTTCCCGGCGAGAATTTTTAAAAGCGTAGACTTGCCAGCGCCGTTTGGACCGATGAGACCAATACGTTCTCCAGATTCAATAGAAAAGGTGAGTCCCTCAAAGAGAGGTCTTGCGGTAAAAGATTTTTTTAATTCATGGGCACTAATAAGAATAGCCACGGGTCATTCTTAGCAATACATATACTTTCATGTCATCTTTTTTAGAAAACAAATGTCCAAAATGTGGTGTGGGAGCCATTGTCCACCGTGTTTTCGTCCTTAATAGAGAGTGTTCTGTTTGCGGATATATTTTTGAGAGCGAGCCTGGCGCGTTTACTGGCGCCCTGTACCTCAACCTTTCAATTATGGGCCTGACGACGTTCCCATTTTTATGCATGCTGGCTTTACCCAATTCAAATATTCCTGGCGTAGCGGTGCTTACGATCCTTTGGCTTCTGGTGATTTCTCCGATTTCATTAAGGTGGACTAAAATATTTTGGGCAAAAATGATTTATAAAAAACCTAGCCCCTGATTTTTTGCCGAGATTTTTTAACATCGCCCCGGCGGGTTTTCGATTCATGTTTTCTTTGCTTGGAGGATCTTGTAGGTCTGGTTGGGCGCCTAGGTTTAGGCTTATGAAAGGCCATCGTCAATAGGCTCCCCAATTTTTCTATGCACCTGGCTTTATTTCTTTCTAAATCCCTGAATTCATCACTTCTGATGAAAAATTCTTCCTCGCGATTAATAAAAGAGCTGAGCTTTGTGCTGATCAAATATTTTTGGAGCTCCGTCAAAATCGCCGAATTGGAAAAATTCCAATAGAGCACCGCCGCCGAAGAAACCTTATTCACGTTTTGGCCCCCGGGACCCCTGCTTTTGACCGCAGAAAACTTCACTTCTTTAGCAATTAAAGCCATATTGACCATGGCTTTATATTAGCACTATGATGCGCCCTATGGAAATCCCTGTTGAAAGCCCCTTGTTTGAAATTGTGACCACCACCACCGGGGCCATTTCTATTAAAAATAATGCCGTGGGCGAAATCATGCATAATCCCGTTGGTCCGTGGCTTGAGGCAAACTCTCTTTACATAGAGCAATCACAACTAGGACGCAGGCTTCAGCAAATGAACGCCGGCGAAGAGTTGGTGATATTTGATGTGGGATTAGGCGCCGCCGCTAACGCCCTAGCGGTGCTTCACTGCGCACGCGAGTGTAATAAAAAAATACGCCTTATTAGTTTTGAGAAAGACCTGTCTCTTCTGAGATTTGCTCTCGAACATTCTGAAGACTTCGCCCATTTCTCGGGATTTGAGACCGCTATTGGGACTTTACTTCTCAAGGGAGAGTGGCATTCAGAGAATATCGCTTGGGAGTTACGACATGGAAACTTTTTAGAACTAATTGACCAAGAAAATTTTAAAGCTGATTTCATTTACTTTGATCCCTATTCTCCAAAAATGAATAAGGAGATGTGGGGCATGGAGTGTTTTAAAAAGATTCGAGAACGTTGTGCTCCGGATGCAGTGCTTTACACTTATAGCCGGGCAACTCCAATCAGAGCTGCACTTTTAGCCTCTGGATTTTATGTTGGATCTGGAGTGGCCACTGGCCTGAAAGATGAAACCACTCAAGCGGCACTGGATATAAACCAGCTAAGTATGCCCCTAGGAAAAAGATGGCTTGAACGCTGGAACAATTCTCACACACCCCTTCCATTTGATTGCACAACTGGAGAGGCAGCCGGGGTGCGGGAAAAAATTTTAGGTCATGGACAGTTTTATGAATCAAATTAAAGAATTATTTTATGCTCCAGCAGATCCGGCGCATATAAAAAAGGAAAGAGCAAAGGCTAAAGAATTGCGGAATTCTCAGTGGTGGAAACAGAAACTTGGGCAGGGCATATGCCACTACTGCGAGAAAAAATTTTCTAAGGAACTTTTGACAATGGATCACATCATTCCTATTGGGCGGGGAGGACATTCTTCAAAAGGAAATGTAGTGGTATGTTGTAAAGACTGTAATAGTAAAAAAGGATCTCGTACGGACGCTGAGATTATTAATGACAAATAATAATTCGCGCTTAGTTTTTTCAACAGATCCATCCCTTAACAAAAAATGTCCTAAATGCAAAGAAGTATTGAGTGAATGCACTTGTGAAAAATCCGCTCCGGTACAAAGTCACTACAAGTTTGTAGCTAAATTACGCATGGAAAAATCTGGGCGAGCGGGGAAAACTGTCACTGTCATAGATGAGCTTCCCAAACAAGAAATATTTTTACGGGATCTGACCACGGAGTTGAAAAAGAAATGTGGTTCCGGCGGAACGTATATAATGTCCGGTAAAGAAGGAGTCATAGAAATCCAAGGGGACAAACGGGATTTAATCAGGGCGTTGT
>JBBQPV010000344.1:0-3307 GCA_038216925.1 Bdellovibrionia bacterium | reverse complement strand
AAATGTCCATCGATGAAGTCATGAAAGATAAAAAAGATTCATGACCGAAATTGAAGAAGAAGAGAAGAAGCCCCTTACTGATCACCTGACCGAACTCAGATTTAGACTCATCCGTGTTCTCATGATTTTATTCATTGGATTTGGAATCTGTTATGGCTTCAGCGATAAGATCTTCAACGTACTGCGTGCGCCCATTGTCCCTTATCTCCCTCCAGGTGAAAAAGGCCTCCATTACATTGGTGTTTTTGAAAAGTTCATGGCCCATATAAAAGTGAGTTTTCTGGCCGGAATATTTCTCACAAGTCCGTTTTGGCTCTATCAAGTTTGGAAGTTTATTGCACCGGGACTTTATGCAAAAGAAAAAAAATACGCTACGTGGTTTTTAGTTTCCGCGGTTCTACTGTTTACAACGGGTGCTGCATTTTCTTATCTAGTGGTTTTGCCTTTTGCATTTAAGTTCTTCATTGGATTTGGCGGTGATGTGGATAAACCGCTCATTACCATCAGTGAATACCTTGATTTTATTTTAAAGTTTTTCTTAGGTTTTGGTGTGATGTTTGAACTTCCTGTGGTCCTCACTTTTTTAGGAATGATGGGCATCATTGACGCTAAATTCTTAAAGACAAACCGCCGTTGGGCGATTTTAGGAATGGCTGTAATGGCTGCGGTGATCACCCCTCCCGATGCGGTCAGTATGCTGGCCCTTTTGGTTCCCCTGATGGGACTCTATGAAATTAGCATTTTCCTAGTTAAATCTTTAGAGCCCAAGAGCCCAATTTAAGCCTCAGTCTGCACACTTTGTAGTCGTTCAAGTCCCCCTAATTTACCGTAAACACTGGCTTTAAGATTGCTATTAGATCTGTGTATGCATTCAACTTATCTTGTAATCATTTTATCAACTCTTTTGTCAGTACAGGCCTTTGGTGCAAAAGGCCCCCAAGATTTAAAAGCGGCACACCAGTTTTGTTTAGAATTAGTCGCAGGAATTGAAAACGCACAGGGTGAAAAGGTTGTAGAAGGTATTCAGAAAAAGGCTTTTTCGCCCGCTGTAGTTTTCACAAAACCAATTAATACGTCATTAAAAAGTCTGCAAAATGAAATCAGATTGTACCCAGTCACAGATACTCCCGGTGATAAAGTCTATCCGTTAAGAGATTTTACAGTCAGTAGCAGTAAATCCATGGTTGCATTTAATGCGGGCGTTGCGATTATTCCTGTGGAAAAAGAAAGTCCAAATGAAATCATAAGAGGGCCGATTATTGCCGACCTTAATAAAAATGGAAAAGTCTCAAATCCCAGAGCTTTGGTTAAACTGGACATACGGGAATCTCTCACCGTTCCAGAATTTATATTAGGAAGGAAAGTGCTGCGGGCGACGTACTCAAGTTTTGAAACGCCTGGTGTGATCGACCTAAGATTTTTCGATCTAGAGAAAGGTCAGACAGAATTACAAAGCCTTAGCGCAGCTTTTGAGGTCAAGCCAAACCACATCATCGCGCTTGGCGATTCTTACTATTATGTGCGAACACAGGAAAAAGAAATGGTCTTAAACTATGACCCCACGAATCTGGATGCAAAAAAGGTTTTATTTGAGATTGCGCGAGTCTCAGAACAGCCATCGCCGTTGGCGCTTGCACTCAGCGGTGCCAATGAAAAGAGAATCACTTATGCGATTGTCTCTCAGAGAAAAATTGAAATTGTCGTGGAAAAGATAGGTATCGCAAATCCTCAGGTTCGAATCACCTTAGATCTATCAAGTGGCAAAATCGAAAAAGATCTTCCACCGGAAGCCCAGCGTGCGGCGCAGTACATTCAAGTTCAAAATAACCGACAAATTAAATTACTGGCCAGGATAACAAAAGAAAATAATCCACTAAAGACCTACACAGTGTTTGAACTGCGAAATGAAAATGGTGAGATTACTTCAAGCTGGCAAGTGGAAGGGCTCCTTCTTGATTCCAAAGCATACTTTGGCCGAGATGGAATTGTGGTAGAATATAAGAGTGGCACCTCTCACTCATCATACATTCTTTTAGCAAACAATGGATCGGTTATGCCGGTGCTAGGGAAATTACCAGGTTTTCAAAGTCTCCTTTATAGCTCAGACACATTTTTTGGTTTAAGTCCGGTGAGATTTGACGGCACTTTAGACCTTAGCATTTTGCCCATAGTGAATGCAAAAGGTGCGTATGAGTCTGCGGACCCGCTAAAATCCATTCAGTCCATAGCGGATATGCGAGACTATTTGAAAACAAAGCCAGACTTCTCAAATCTCTTAGAATTATTGAAATTAGAAAAGCCAAACAGTACAAAACTTGAACTCATAAATAACTATATTTCCAGTCAACATGAACTGACCGATGTAGAGTACATCGAGCTTTTGAGGCTTATGCCAAAAGACTATAAATATCTTGCCCTTGATAGAGAAGAGGTTCAAGCGGCCATGGCTGAGTTTAATATTAAGAATTATGTCGGATTCCCGCTAATATTGCCCACGTCTGTGAGGATCGCATGGCTTGGATTACGTAAAATTAAATCCATTGCTTATGATCGGCGATTTGCCAGATTAAGGTTTCAGTTTATGAAGGTTGTTGAGGATATGCCCAATGACAATCAAGAATTAAAACAAGACATGATCAAATTAATGAGTGCACTTCATTGGAATGCCATGAAGTATATTTTTAAATAACAATATTTTCTTTGTATAGGCCAAATACGTCCCGCAGAGCATGGCTAATTTCTCCAAGAGTGAGCCTATTTTCTAAGGCTTCGATAAAAACAGGCATGAGGTTGTCTTTGCCCCTGGCGGCGCTTCTAATTTTTTCCAATTGGCGCAGAACAGTTTTTTCATTGCGAGACTTCTTATATTTTTTTAATCTTGAAATTTGCCTACGCTCAAGGCCGGGTAAAACTTTTAAAACTGGAATTTTTGTGCCTTCCTTTTCAACGTACATATTCATTCCAACTATTATTTCCTCTTTGGCATCTACTTGTTTTTGGAAATCATAACTGGAATTTTGAATTTCCCTTTGAATAAACCCATTCTCAATACACCGTACAACACCGCCCATTTTCTCAATCTTATCCAAATATTCTTGAGCGCCGCGCTCAATAGAGTCTGTGAGATTTTCCACATAGTAACTTCCACCTAGAGGATCAACCACATCAGTAACCCCGGTCTCATTGGCAATGACCTGTTGTGTTCGAAGGGCGAGGGTTGCGGCTTCTGCGGTGGGTAGTCCAAGGGCTTCGTCTTTCGAATTTGTATGAAGACTCTGCGTGCCTCCCAAAACTGAGGCCAGGGCTT
>JBBQPV010000343.1:0-3335 GCA_038216925.1 Bdellovibrionia bacterium | reverse complement strand
TTAGCCGGACTCATTGCCCCTGGCGCAAACATTCACGTCTATGCCTCCGCAGAAAATAGTCATGCCGGAGAGATGTTTATGTTTACGTCCATATTGGATGACGATCTTGCAAAAGTGATTAATTACAGTTGGGGAAGATGTGAAAACCTAACCCCTGCTGAATATCTTCATGAAGACTCGAAAATTTATGCCCGCGCAGTTGCTCAAGGGGTAAATATCATGGTCGCCTCAGGAGATAATGGTTCTGATGGATGCAAGAACAACACTGTTTCCGCCGACTGGCCATCAGCCAGTGTGTACATAGTGTCCGTTGGAGGCACTACAGCTACAGTACTTCCGGGCAATAGACTTCATGAAATTGCCTGGAGTGGAAGCGGCGGAGGAATAAGCACCAACATTGAATCTCCATTTTGGCAGAACAATTTAAAGGGTCCTTTCTCCAAAAGATCCATCCCTGACGTCTCATTTAATGCGGATCCCAACTCCGGTGAGTCAATTTGGACCACTGTAAGAGGCGTTTCAACTTGGATGAAAGTGGGAGGCACAAGCATGGCTTCTCCGCAGTGGAGTGGGTTTTTGGCCCTTGTGGGAGAAATGCGAGCCTCTCAAGGGAAAAATACTATTGGTTATATAAACCCCATCATCTATGCCATGACCCCTCAATCTCGGGCTGAGACTTTCCATGACACCACATTTGGTGGAAATGGAGCGTTCATCGCCTCAAGTGGGTGGGATGCGGTTACCGGGTGGGGAAGCATGCAAGCTGATTCCCTTTTCCAATACATGATTCAGTGAGAAATACTCAGCATCCTTGAAACGGTGTGAGTTAGGTTTTTTCTTCGTAAAGGACTTTTTTCCAACTGTAAGAATGCGAATTTTAAAGCGGCAAGTTTATTTCTTTGACCGCCGACATGAGGAAGTCGAATTCCTCTAGAAAAATTTTCTACGGTAGCTTCATATAATACTGAATTAAATTGACGCTGATATTTTGGTGAATTCGCCATGGAAATTAATTCTGGCTTCGCCCTTAATCCAGCGACTAGCATTGCCGCCTCTGAATTTACATAATCTTCCTCTTGTTTAGGGGAAAGACTTGGAGGATGTACACCGTTGAAATACTCTCTCAATTTAACAAGGACGTCTGCAGCTTCCGACACTAATTTTGATTCGGGCGCAACAGCCTGCCCGGTATATCCGACACCAAGGGAAGTACTGAAAATAATGACAGTAGAAATGAGCAAATTCAATTTCATAGCAAAGATTATGTAGTGCAAGCTATGCCACTTAGTGCCTGCGCCTTATATATGCTGTGACCTGCCAAAAAACGTCTCATTGGGCATCGAGTTTGCAGACTTATCTCTAGTAAATGAAATTACATAAGTTTCTACTCTTAATTCTAGGACTGTTCTTAAATATTATTACCTATTCTGCCTATGCTGCCACGTGCCCTCCAGTCATGGCCGGTCTGTCTTACTCCAAGGAGGAATTGGAGGCGCTTTCGCCCCAAAGTCTCAATATTTTAATCGCTCAAGAAATAAAACGAACCGGTAAAGTTCCCGCCTTCATCGTTGGAAAAATGACAAAAGGCCCAACATTTCTTTCAAAAGTAAATTCACTTGATGTGTTAAAAACCTTGGCCGTTCCATCTAGGGTAAGTGGTGGAGAACAGCTGACATTAAAAGTAGTGTACCGGAGAGATCCCTCAGACCATTCAAAGTCCCAGGTCTATTTGGTGAATACAAATGAATTCAAATTTCATTATGAATTTGTCACTGCCGTTTTGCAGTACCAAGACAGTGTAGAGAGTTTTAACAAAAATTATGATGGTGACGGATCTAAGAGAAATTTTAATCTAGCCACCTTAGTCATTTTACCGAAGCAAAATAAGAATGAAAAAGACAAAGTACTTCTGGAGTTGTGGAGCGGGGATACACTCTCCGGAGATTATTTAAAGGAACTGTATGACGCGGTAAAATCCACCCTGCCTGCGCAAACGGATTTAGTTTTCCACCCATTAAGTAAATCTCAAGAGG
Source organism: Bdellovibrionia bacterium (assembly GCA_038216925.1). Classification (GTDB taxonomy): domain Bacteria; phylum Bdellovibrionota; class Bdellovibrionia; order JABDDW01; family JABDDW01; genus JBBQPV01. The sequence continues at coordinate 1,302 of JBBQPV010000343.1, read as the reverse complement.
CGATGATCAGTGCAGCCGGCGCCCCGGAAATTAAATTTATCACAAACGATCAGCTTTTTAAGAATCGCCCCTACTGGTTGTTTAATGAAGGCGTTGCTTACGGGTACATCAAGTTTGTTTCCTCTCAAATAGACGCTTCAAATCCAGTGGAACTTGATCTCACGGACATTGCGGTTTTTGAAAATGTTCCCAATGATATTGGTCTGGTTGGAGGAGTGATCACATCAGAGCCTCAGCCGCCACTTTCTCACGTTAATGTGAAAAGTATGAACCGCGGTACGGTCAACATGTACCTAAAAAATGCGAAATCCATTTTGAGACAATATGACGGCAAACCAGTGGAGCTTCGAGCTTCTCCTAACGGATATACTATAAGAATTTTGTCCAGCACGGAAGCAGAGCACCTGATCTCTGACTTTTGGAAATCCAGGAGACCAAAGCCGCTGGGAAAACTTAAATCCATAATTAATCCTCAGTATAACACTGACTTTGTCAGACTTTATCAAATGACCAAAATGCCAACGCCTATTCAACATCGTAAGTTAATTCAAACCGTGGGAGCCAAAGCCGCTAACCTAGGCGTGATTAAATTGATTTTGGATCCATTGAGAAATGATATTGAAGTTGAATCCCCAGAAACCATTGGAGTCCCATTTAATTTCTTTGATTTTCTCATGCAATCCAAAGCACCAAACGGAAAATCCACTTACCTTGAAAGTATCAAAGAAATATTAAATAAAAATGGACTCTTAGATCCAGAAAAACTGCACACAGTGGCCACTGTGCGATCGCCTCTACAGGAAGTTCGAGATTTGATTTCCTCAGCCATTGTCACAGAACAAATGTTAGATATTTTTGAAAAATATATTTATTTGGATAGTTCTTCACCGATACATTTTTCCAAAGTGGAAAAAATACGTCTTCGTAGCAGTACAAATTCCGAAGACCTAGATGGATTTACTGGTGCTGGTCTCTATGATTCGAGCGGCCTCTGGCTAGTGGATAAAAAAGGCAGAGTTAGACCGTGGGAAGACATCAGAGCTGACTTAATTAAAGCCGTAGCCTTTGAATATTCTAGCATTTGGAATGAAAGAGCTTTTTTAGAACGAGAATGGTTTGGAATTAACGGAACTCAGCACTTAGAGGTTAAGGCGGGACTAGCTGCAAAATTTCCTAATGGGGAGCCGTGCGATTTCGTGATGGGGATCCACTTCCAGAGCGACAGCGATGGTAGTTAATTCTTTTTAGCCTCGTCGTCAAGTTTTTTAGCTTTTACCTTTCTATAACTTCCGCCTTTAAAAG
>JBBQPV010000342.1:0-3335 GCA_038216925.1 Bdellovibrionia bacterium | reverse complement strand
TCACATACCTATGAATAATAAATCTCTGTTTTTGGAAAAGTTGGGAAAACTAAGACCCAAAGACGGAGTCACCCCCATCATTCTGTACTGCAATGGTGTAAAGTGTAAGAAAAGTTACGAGGCTGCAGTTTATGCCATGGATGCGAAGTTTGAAAATGTGTTTGTAGTCATTCCCGAAATTCCTGAAAGTATTGAAAGTACATTACAAACTGTTGTGACCTCAGGAAAACATTTTGAAGCCGACGAGTTCCCTATTACTCTTGATTGGACATCCAGCGGGAAATTAACTGAAAGATTTTTAAATTTTATCTACGCGCCCTATCGTAATTTGCACAACGATGTGACGGGTGTCATGGTGATTGCCTTTGACGTCACTTCTCAAGTTACCGAGAGGAGAAAAGCAAAAGAAAGTGAAGAACATTTACGACTCATTACAGACCGTTTACCTGCGCTGATTTCCTATATGGATAGAAGTGGTCGGTATAAATTTGTAAATCACGCTTATTCTAAATTGTTTGGTAAACCACGTTCTGAAATTGAAGGCCAAACAAGAAAAGAGCTAGTAAATAATCCAACAACATATGCCCACATGAGACCCTTTGAAGAGAGAGCCTTCGCGGGAGAGCCCGTTACTTTTGAGCTCACTCTTACCAAACCCAACGGGGAATATATTTACCTGGATACGGAATATCTTCCGGACAAATCTTCAGAAACTGGAGAGGTTCGAGGTATAATCGGCGTTGGTCATAATGTCACTCAAAGGAAAAAAGCTCTGCAACAGGTAGAGAAATTGGCCTCCGATTTAAGAGACGCAGTGAATTCTCGAGATGAGTTCATGTCCATTGCCTCCCATGAACTAAAGACACCAATTACAAGTTTAAGTCTTCAACTTCAAATGGCTAGACGCCGCCTCAAAGAGAGCGGAAGTGAATTGGCTTCTGCAACAAAGTTAATGGACTCCATTGAAATGTCTCTGAAGCAAGTCACCAGACTCACAGAACTTATTGAAAGCCTGCTGGACGTCACACGCATTCGTACGGGACAAACAGAATACAGTTTTTCTAAGTTCCAATTAAAATCACTTGTGGACGACGTAACAGATAGATTTTCTGAGCAACTGGATATGGTCAAGAGTTCCATTAAATTAAATATTGATTCAAGGATTGAAGTAGTATGGGACCGTTTTAGAATAGAACAAATTTTTGTCAATCTCCTTTCAAATTCAGTAAAATATGCTCCCGGAAAAGTTATTGAAATTTCTGTCACAAAAAAAGATGCCAGCGTTATTATGTGTGTAAAGGATTTCGGACCTGGGATTCCCAAGGATCGTCAGCGGAAAATATTTGACAGATTTGAAAGAGCAACTTCATCTCGCAACATTAGTGGACTAGGCCTCGGACTATTTATCGTCAATCAAATTGTTTTGGGGCATGGAGGACAAATCAAAGTGGAAAGTGAACTTGGCAAGGGTACTGCTTTTACAATTACTTTACCCGTTGAACCCAAAGCTTAGTGTCACTGTTTTCTGGCGTCATCTTCCGCAACGGTCTTGAGAGCGGACAATCCCTTCTCAAATTGCTCCCCTATCATCCTATCCATATTAATAAAAAAGGTTCCCATTACTTTAGGAATGAACGCGCTTTCTCCGCTCAAGGTCCACGACGTACTAGTGTCAACACTTTGATCTCTAAAATTAAATTCTGAGATGGCGGAGGATTGGAAAGGCTCTTCAAAATCCATCTGGATTCTAATTTTGGAATACGGAACACTTTCTATAATCGTCATGGTCCCCTTCCCGACTTGCATATTCCCATCCCATTTATAAATTGCGCCCATGCCGTAAGCGCTGCCCGCAAAGGAGCGTTTCATTTCGGGATCTGTTTTTGACCACGCATTCCATACGTCAAATTTATGAAGATCATTTACATTTCTGAAGATAACATGGGGTGGAGCCTTGATTCTGATTTCCCGAGTGATCTGAAAATCCGATGGTTGCATGGCGACATATCCCATGGCCAATCCCAGTATGACAACTAAAAATCCCAATACCTTTGTGAACATGAGAATGTCCCCTTCAATGTTTTGATTCGTATCACCAGTTATGCTAGGTTAGTATGATGACAAATCAAATGAAATTGTACGGGTTCACTCATTTTGACCGTAGCGGGAAAGTGCGCTGGCTCCTCACCGAATTAGGACTAAAGTTTGAAGATAAATGGATAAGCTCAGCAAACAAAGATTACGAAACCTCTGAATACTTGAAGTTGAATCCATTAGGAAGGGTTCCGGTTCTTGAAGTTGGAAATTTATCTTTGTTTGAATCCGGTGCCATTTGCACTTACATTGCGGATCTCCATTTAGATAGAGGACTCGCGCCTCCACTGGGGTCCAAAGATCGGGCTAAATATCTTCAATGGATGTACTTTTCTGTAGCAACTCTGGATGATTTGCAAATTCGAATGATGATTATTGAGGACATACCTGACGGAAAAGTTCGCTCAGAGAAAGATGGCGCACTTTTCTCAGATATGAATTCCGCTATGGATGCTCTAAATAGGGAGCTTTCCGAGACTACTTACTTGGTGGGTAATTCGTTTTCAACAGCAGACATCTGCGTGAGTTATCATTTATATTTTTTGCAACTTTGGCCAGAATTTTCCAGTATCACTAGTAAATTTCCCAATGTGGTATCTTACTTAAATCGCCTAATGGAAAGACCTGCAGCAATAGAATCTAAGGTTTTTTCATATAAAGAAAACCTCTGAAAGTTCAACGCAGCTATCTTATTCTCACTCTACTCAACACTCTGTCAGGCTCATTCATTTGGGGCATCAACACCCTGTTTCTCCTAGATGCCGGGCTTACAAAAACAGAAGCATTTGCAGCCAATGCATTTTTCACAGCTGGTATGGTTTTTTTTGAAATTCCAACAGGTATTATTGCCGATACTTTGGGAAGACAGGTCTCTTACCTCTTGGGTTCAGCGACGCTTATCCTTACAACAGTAGTTTATTATTTTTTATGGCTTCATCATGGTCCTTTTTGGGCGTGGGCTATGGATTCTGTCCTACTGGGACTAGGGTTCACATTTTTTTCAGGCGCAACCGATGCATGGTTAGTAGATGCCTTGGCGTTTGAGAAATTTGAAGGCAGTCTAGAATCAGTCTTTTCGAAGGGACAAATTGTTTCTGGATTTGCCATGTTCTTTGGTGCAACCGCCGGCGGAATCATCGCTCAATACACCAATCTTGGTCTTCCCTATCTAATAAGAGCGAGTTTTTTAATTGTATCTTTAATAGCGGCCGCGTTCTTAATGAAAGATCTTGGTTTTATTC
>JBBQPV010000341.1:0-3350 GCA_038216925.1 Bdellovibrionia bacterium | reverse complement strand
GGTGCCCAAGCCAATTGTGGTTTGAATGTCCAAGTCATAACAAATGCGCAAAGAACTGCCTGAACTGCTCCAACAATAGCCCATTTAACTATGAGTTCAGCAGGGTATGGTGACATCACCCAAGTTGTCATCCACTGAGGAATCTGTGACAGGGTTATGATGGCCCAAGCGTAGCGGAATGCTTGGCTCCAAGGATTAGTTTTGCTGATACCTTTTGAATAAATCCAAACAAACGCCCAGGACCAAGCAAATGATCCAATCCACATCCACCACATATTCTGTTGGATTTGTTCACTGGATCTCCAGAACTGTGCGGTCTGTTGATAAAGGGAAGCAAGCCAGACACCATGGAACAGCCAATTGGTGACGTTTGTCACAACCCATACTGCTAGAACGGACAACCAAAATCTCTTGTTAGTCATTCAAATCCTCCTCTTATGGTTACAATGAAAGTGTATGACACAATTAGACATTCGCAAAACTAATTTAGGCGCTTGAGGCTCTCCAAGAGTTGGTTTTTCTTGTCTTGGAGTTGAAGGATCCTAGATTTTTCCAATTCAACAATTTCCTTGGGAGCATTTGCCATAAAGGTTTCCGTGGAAAGTTTCTTCTGAGTGAGATCAAAATCTTTAGCCACTTTTTCTAACTCTTTATTCAGACGTTTTATTTCTTCATTGAAGTCGACTAGACCTTCGAGGGGCACAATCACGCTGATTCTTGCCTCCCCCAATGTGATAAGAGTGATGGCGGACTTCTTTGTATCCGGCATCTTATCCACGTATTCCGCTTTTTCAAGACGGCCAAGAGTTGTCACAAAAGAATCATTTTGTTTTAAAATGGAAAGCGAGTTTTTATCTTGGGTGAAAAAAGTCGTTTTAATTTTTATAGCCGGACTAATTCTATTCTCACCACGAATATTTCTGATAGCAGAAACAACGCTCTTCACCACCTCAATTTCAAATGCAGATTCCTTAGATCCTAATTTTAGGAAAGGGTCATTTTCCTCTGGATAAGGCTGAATACAAACGCTCTCTTTATGATCAGGCAACAATTGATAAACTTCTTCCGTCACAAAAGGGACGTACGGGTGGAGAAGTCTTGTTAGTCTTTCTAAAACAGAAATAAGAACGGCTCCTGACTGACTTTTTTGTTCTGAATCAGTGCCGTACAGAACGGGTTTAGAAAGTTCCAGATACCAATCGCAGAATTCATTCCAGGTGAATTTATATAAACTCGTGGCACCGTCGGTGAATCGATATTCCTCAATGGCCTTTGTGGTTTCTTTTATCGTTTGCTGAAGTTCGTAAATAATATATTTATCTGGAAGGGTGAGTTTTTTAACGTCGATTTTTTTGGCTAGAGGAATATCTTTCAGTGCATTTAAACTAAACCGTGTGGCATTCCAAATTTTATTAATAAAATTTCTGTAGCCATCAAGGCGATCCTCACTAAATTTAATATCCCGTCCTCCCCCTACAAGTGAGGCAAGAGTAAATCTTAGAGCGTCAGTACCGTAATCGTTAACCAGATCTAACGGGTCAACTGTGTTGCCTTTACTCTTAGACATTTTCTGGCCGCGCTCGTCTCGGACTAATGCATGAATATAAACATGTTTAAATGGGATTTCTTTTTTGAAATGCATGGAGGCCATAACCATCCGGACAACCCAAAAGAAAATAATATCAAACCCAGTGACTAAAACAGAAGTAGGAAAAAAAGTTTCCATGGCTTTTGTTTCATTGGGCCAGCCGAGAGTGGTCAAAGGCCATAACCAGGAGCTAAACCAAGTATCTAAAACGTCCTCATCTTGTTTAATTTCTTGAGTTGAACAAATTGAACATTTTGCCGGAACTTCCATACTCACCGTGATGTGTTTATTCACACAGTGCCATGCTGGAATACGGTGACCCCACCAAAGTTGGCGGGAGATGCACCAGTCTTTAATATTATAAAGCCAGTCTAAATATGTTTTAGTCCAATTCTCTGGATAGAATTTTAATTGCTTCTCTTCCACTACTTTAATAGCAGGTTCCGCCAGTGGTTTAATTTTTACAAACCACTGGTCTGAGAGCATGGGTTCAATAACGGTTTCACAGCGGTCACATTTACCCACAGAAAGTGTATGGGGCTCTTCTTTAACCAGCAACCCTAATGCGGTCAGATCTTCTAAAACTTTTTTACGTGCATCTATGGATTTTAAACCTTGATATATTCCGCCATTTTCATTGATCACTCCTTTTTTATCAAAAATAGCAATGGACGGGAGGCCATGACGTTGACCAGTTTCATAGTCGTTGAAATCATGGGCAGGGGTGATTTTCACAACTCCACTTCCGAATTCCTGGGCCACAGAATCATCCGCTATTACTGGAATTTTTCTGTTGGTGAGTGGGAGAGAAACTGATTTCCCAATATGATTTTTGTACCGAGCATCTTTGGGATTAACGGCCACAGCAGTGTCCCCAAGTAATGTCTCCGGACGGGTGGTGGCTACAACAATATCATCGGCATATTTGATATGCCAAAGTGTGCCCTTAGTTTCTTGGTGTTTTACCTCTAAGTCTGACACAGCGGTTTGACATCGGGGACACCAATTTATTAAGCGGTTTCCACGATAGATGAGTTTCTCATTATAGAGATCCACAAAAACTTTTTTAACGGCAAAACTTAAATCCTCGTCTAATGTAAATTTTGATCGAGACCAATCTACACTTATCCCTAGGCGCTTCTGCTGATCTAAAATCGCGCCCCCAGACTTAACCTTCCATTCCCAGGTTTTTTCTAAAAATTTTTCTCGGCCAATTTGATCTTTTTTAATTCCCTCTTTAGCCAGTTGTTTTTCTACAACAATTTGAGTGGCAATCCCCGCATGATCCATTCCCGGAATCCAAAGCGTATTAAAACCCTTCATGCGTTTAAATCGGACGATGATGTCTTGGAGTGTGCAGTTGAGGGCGTGACCCATGTGGAGTACGCCGGTGACATTGGGTGGAGGAATGACAACGCAAAAAGAAGGCTTGGAAGAATTATCTTCGCCCTTGAAGTAATTCTTTTCCAGCCAAAACGAGTACCACTTCCCCTCTACAGCTTGAGGGTTGTAGCCTTTGTCCATTGATGATTCAGTTGTTTTCTCCATACTTACAGTATTTCTCTGTTTTATATGAAGCGGGCAAGGGTTTTCTTATTGAGCAACCGTTTTAATGGTGGATTCTTTGTGGTTAAAGAGGGCTTCAACGTGGGAGAGGGTCTCACCATTGAGTTCCTCTTTGCCGTCGTTCCACTTACCACTGTTAATTTGGTTGATCTCTTTAGCAAGTCGGACGTCTTTAATTAAAGACACCACCGCGTCG
>JBBQPV010000340.1:0-3357 GCA_038216925.1 Bdellovibrionia bacterium | reverse complement strand
TTAACTTCTTCACCATTAATGGAGTTATTCCGAGTAACAGGGTCATTCCTCCACCGAAACAGAAGGTCTAAATCTGAAATTTTGGCAGGTCGAAATTCAATCAATTTAGTACTCATTTACTTGGAATATAAGAGTCGATTTTTCCGAATACAAGAGATTTACCCACTTAATTGGTCTTGAAACCTCGGATCCATGGAAATACATTGAATTTCATGAAACTTAAAGCTGTTATCATTGGCTGTGGGAATATTGCGGGAGGCTATGATCTTCTTTCAGACTCCAATACCACTATGACTCACGCTAAAGCTTATAAAAACAACCCAAATGTGGAAACGGTAGGGGCATTTGACGTTGATTTGGAAAAGGCCCAGCGGTTTTGCAAAATTTGGAATATTTCGAAATCCTATTCCGACTTGAAAAAGATGTTGGCAGACTGCAGTCCGGATATTGTCAGTATTTGCTCACCCAATGAAACTCATTTTGAAATTTTTCAAACAGTAGTCGGATTTCGGCCGAAGGGTATTATATGTGAGAAACCAATGGCTATGTTTTACGAGCAAGCCCTCAAAATGGTGAAGGAAGCAGAAGAGAAAAAAATAGCATTGGCTGTAAATTACATTCGTCGATGGGACTCTTCATTCACCTCTCTCCACCGGCGAATCCAAGGCGGTGAATTTGGTTCATGCCAACTGGGAAGAGTATTATATACCAAGGGTTTATTTCACAATGCCTCCCATGCAATTAATCTAATGCAGAGTTGGCTTGGAGAGGTAAATTCTATTGATCTACACCGAGTGACTGAAAAATCTAAAGACGATGTTCTCGCGGATTTTAGTTTGGGGTTTAAAGATTGCCCTCAGATCATATTTCAGGGATTGAATACAAATAATTATAATTATTTTGAAATAGATCTTCATTTTACAAAGGCAAGAATTTCAATTCCCAAAGACATTCATGTGGATTGGGCCCAAAAATCATCTCTTGTGCCAGGTACAATGTCTTTAGGGGGCCAGACTGAAATTATTCCAAGTACCCTTCACACAGCAGTCGGGGAAGTGGTGAATGATATAGTTAGATGTATTTTGACAAATTCCCCATTGAAAATGTATCCCATCGACGCCTGCAAAACGATTCAAGTCTGTGAACAAATTAGAAATTCTAAAATATGAAAGTAGTGGTAGGCCTGGTTCATGATCCTGGTGCCTGCGCCATGCTCATACCAGTCTTTCTTAAATTACAAAAAGAATTAGGTTTTGGGTTTCGGCTCTACGCTAGTGCACTTGTAGCTAAACGGTTGCAGGACGCCCAAGTTCTATTTCAAGACATTGCTCTGGCGCAGATTCAAGATGCGCACACCGTGTTCACTGGAACTAGTTGGGGGTCTCACCAAGAGCAAGAAATTCGTAACCAAGCGAAGAAATTGAATATCAGAAGTGTAGTAATTATTGATTACTGGGCTAATTATTTGGAGCGATTTGAAAAAATAGATCATCCTATTGCCGATTTAACAGATGAAATATGTGTTGTGGATCAGTGGATGAAAGACGAAATGATTAAGGTTGGATTTCCAAGTAAAAGAATTTCTGTAGTTGGACATCCCCATTTAGAGATTCTTTCTAAGTCTTCTCAAAAGAGAAAATCAAAAGATCTTAAAATAAAAAATGTTTTAATTCTTTCTGAACCCGTTAGATTCCCTGAGCTTGACGGAAAATTTGAGGAGGCCAGTAAACTCATGTTAAGTATTCTCAAAACTGTGGCTACTGAAACTAAAGATAATTGCAATGTGCATTTTAAATTTCATCCCAAAGAACGTCATGAATTTCCGAAAGAGTGGACCAAGTATCAAGGCGACTGGTTGAAGGTGGAAGAAGTGACAAAAGATTTGCGTTTTCCTGAGGACTATAAAAACTTTGATCTCGTTATGGGTTACCAGTCAATGGGTTTACTGGAAGCAGCACTTGTAGGTCAAGTTGCTGTGTCAGTCCCGACTATCCGAAGAGATGGGGTTAGAAATGCATTTGAGAAGGCCGGGGTGTTAGTGATGACGTCAGAAAAAAATGTAATTGAAAGACTGAAAAATTCAACCATCCATCCGACTACATCCCTTTACGCTGGGTCAACAGCCGCTATTATAGAAAAGATCCTGGGTTAGAATAAATCTATCTAACGTCTTTTTGTTCGATGGACTTGTTGAGAAGCCTTATCTCTGGTTTTCTTTCTAATAAAGCGATGATGTCCCCGGTAGAAAAACAGGGGTTTAGTGGATACAACTCTTCAAAAATCTTTGTGGCAAACTGAAAGTCCTCTGGAGTATCAACTGAGAGTCTAAGTTTTCTCGTACCTAGGGGCAGTTCAGTTTTCACATCCCGAACCCGGTATTTATCGCGATGTTCATAAAAATGGATGGAAACATGTTCGCGGTCAGCAGGATCATCTGAAGTTCTATGAATGTGATCAAGTGCTGCTGTCGTAAATACTCGAATGTCCGATCCCGGGGGAACGTTATAAGTCATGGCATTCCAGGTATAATCCGTGCCGCCAATGAAAAAATCTGAGGTCACTTTGTCCACCACTGCCGGATCAATCAAAGGCGAGTCGCCACAAGTCTCAACAATAATATCTGCGTCATAGGCTTTCGCTGCCCCTACGACACGGGATAAAACATCTGACTCACTACCACGAAAACAGCCAACACCCAATCGCTCGGCCAATTCCATTATTCCGAGGTCTTCTGGATTGTCTGAGGTTGCCACTACAATTCCGTCTAAAGTTCTGCAGCGCTTTAGTCTTTCAATCATTCTTTCCAACATGGGTTTACCCAAAATAGTCTTTAGAACTTTTCCGGGTAAACGAGATGACCTCATGCGGGCCTCAATGGTGCAAATTGTTTTCAATCAATCCTCCGAAACTTAATTAATTAAATCCCAAGAAAGTGCTGTCCCCTTGGATATGTTCTTAGAAGCTTTTTTCCCTAACACTTCTTCAAAAAATTTTGGTGCAAGGCCCATTCCGGGGCGTACAATGCGAAGGTTCCTATCTGTGAAAACTTCACCTTGTTTCAAATCCTCTGCTACATAGATGGATCTTCTAAATACTAAGGACGGCTTTTCTTTTTCAGAGGGACCGTAAAAGATTTTCCCCACACTTTGCCATGCTCTTTCTGATTCAAAAACTATTGATTTTATTTCTTCAGGTTCCATGGAAAAAGACGAATCAACTCCGCCGTCACTACGTTTCAATGTAAAATGTTTTTCAACCACACTGGCGCCTAATGCCACACTAGCAATGGCAACCCCTATTCCCATGGTGTGGTCCGAAAGTCCTACTTGGCACTGAAATTTTTCTCTTAAATCGGGG
>JBBQPV010000339.1:0-3362 GCA_038216925.1 Bdellovibrionia bacterium | reverse complement strand
TAAAAAAGCAATGGTCATGGCAAAATAGACCATCCAGAAAGCTGAAAACTGGTTGATTTTGGTGTCTGCGCGCATTCTAATGGACATTATCACAATACAAACCAACTTGTAGACAGGACTTGTATGCAAGAAAAGAAATCTGCGGAAATAGCAATTGTCACCGGAGCGTCCTCAGGAATTGGGAGAGCCACTGCTTTAAGGTTAGCAAAAGATGGGTATTTCATTTGCGTACATTACAATCAAAACAAAAAGGGAGCTGAGTCCACCTTGGCTGCTATTAAAGAAGGGGGCGGTGACGGGGACCTCTTACAATTTGACGTTAAAGACCCCAAAGCCATTGATGCAGGACTTGAGCGTTTTACCAAGCTCCACCAGAGAGCCATTTCTATTTTAATTAATAATGCCGGCATAAGAACTGACGGACTATTGGGTCTCATGTCAGATGAAAATTTTGATGATGTGATGAAGACTAATACGTATGGTCCCTTCTACTTAATGCGTTGGTGTATTAGAAAAATGATCAGCAAACGGGCCGGCACTATTGTAAATATATCGTCTCTCGCTGGACAAATTGGAAATGCAGGACAAATTAATTATTCGGCCAGCAAAGCAGCTCTTATAGCTATGACCCGCTCACTCAGTCTGGAAGTAGGTTCCAGAGGAATTCGAGTGAATGCTGTGGCTCCCGGCTTAATTGAAACAGAAATGATTTCGGGTACGTCAGTTTTAGAAGAGTTGAAATCTCGAATACCACTGGGGAGAATCGGAAGCACCGACGATGTGGCGGGATGCGTGTCCTTTTTGTGTTCAAAAGATTCAAGTTACATCACCGGGCAAACCATCAGTGTGAATGGTGGACTTAATCCCTCATGAATCGAGTTTACGTAACGGGAATGGGAATTATTAGTTCGCTGGGAAATGGGGTGGAGAGTGTATTTAACTCCCTCATAGAAAATCGCAGCGGAGTTCAGCAAATTCCCCAATGGCAAAATAAAAATGGTCTACATAGCCATGTCGCTGCTCCGGCGATGCCCTATGACATCTCCCCAATTTCACGCTCTGCTCGGAGAACCATGTCTCCAATGTCGGAGATGGCGGTACTTGCAGCGGAGCAGGCACTAAAGCAGGCACAAATTGAAATTGGAAGTCACAAATATACTCCTGAAATCTTATTGTGCCTGGGATCTACGGCGGGAAGTCCCACATATCTTGAAGCCTACTTTAAAAAAATGTTTGAGCGAGGGGGGCCTGACGGGCAATTAGGCACAACCTTTTTTAAAATCATGAGCCATTCAGTTTCTGCAAACGTCGCCTCCGCACTTTCTTTTTATGGACCTGCAGTTTCTCCTTCTGCAGCGTGTGCAACCTCCTCTCAGGCTCTCATTATGGGCTGGGAACTGATTCGTTCCGGACTTTATGACATTGTCATCGCGGGAGGAGCTGACGAGCTCCATTTCACTTCTGGTGCAGTTTTTGATACCGTTCTTGCCGCATCTCGGGGCTACAATCAAAAACCAGATCTAACTCCTCGGCCCTTTGACAAAAACCGAGACGGCTTAGTGGTTTCTGAAGGGGCGTCAGTTGTAATTTTAGAATCTGAAGAGAGTGTTAAAAGGCGGGGAGTCAAGGGCCTCGCTGAATTTAAGGGTGGCGCTTACCTGTGTAACGGAAGTCACATGAGTCAATCTAACCTAGGCACTATGATTGACGTTATGAATTCCGCACTCAAAAGAGCAGACTTAGTATGTTCAGATGTGGACTATGTGAACGCCCATGCCACAGGGACCGTTCAAGGGGATCAGGAAGAAGCAAAATCCATATATGAATGTTTTGGTGATTCAGTACCGGTGAGCAGTTTGAAAGGGCATTTTGGTCATTCACTTGCCGCTTGCGGAGCATTGGAACTCATCTGTAGTATTAAGATGATGGAAAAAAATGTCCTGATTCCTACTCGAAATTTAGATGAAGTGGATCCCCTATGCTCAGATATCCAGCACGTAAAAGGCATTCAGCCCACGAAAGTTAATACTTTCATGAGCAATAATTTTGCTTTTGGCGGAATCAGTACTAGCCTAGTTGTATCAAGAATGGAGAATAATGGGAGAAATTGAAATTCAGATTAATAAACTGATGTCGGAGAGTTTTGAGATTCCAATGGAGAAATTGCGTCCGTCGGCCACTGTTTTTGATGAGTTGGGTTTGGACAGTCTGGACGCTATTGATATGTTGGTAAGTTTGGAAGATCGATTTAATATTAAAGTTGACGTGCAGAAATTGAAAAACGTAAAAACACTTCAAGACGTATATGACCTAGCTCTCGATGTTGCTGGTGACAAGCAGATCCAGTTTAACCAATAATTCACCATTACACTTCCACAAGAAGTTCCAACTTTTATCTGAATTTAATTGAGCGTATATTTGCACGGTCATTAGCGGAGTAACTGGCTTCATAAATTTTGCATATTCTATTTCTGAGAGTTCTACATTTTTACCGATGTGCTTTTTTAATACTTCCATTGTTACATCTATAATTCCTACCGCGGGTAAGACGGGTTGCTCGGGAAAATGTCCTTGGAAATAAGTCAGATGAGGAGGCACTTCCCATAAGGCTTTGGCAGAATTTTCTGAATGGCCCAGTTGTAATTCCAGTTCGAGGTTGATCATGGTGAAAGAATATCTGATAATTCTAAAATGCTCAAACTTTTGGGGTACGGCTGCACAAACGCGGCTGGTAATAACAGCGAGAATTTTTGGCTTAGCCTCATTGATGGGAAAGGTTTTTCTCCCCAAACTTGCTTATGGAAATCGGTAAACTCTTTAGAAGCCCTGACCGTTCAACTTTGTACTGCATGGAAAGAGGCCTTTTTTTCAATAAGCCCCTCTAGAAGGGAGCGTTTGACCCAATCTAATTCAGTAGGGGTGATATTTGCCTCAACTAAAGGGTGTATTGAAGACTTTATTTGGGAAAGGATTGAATCGAGAGACCCACTGACACCTGTACTTGAAGAATTTCTAAAACGAGCTGAAATCAAAAGCCAATGCCATCTCACTGTCAGCTCCGCCTGCTCTTCCGCTGTGGGGGCCGTTTTCCTAGGAAAGGCCTGGCTTGAGCAAAAACGGGTTGACCATGTTGTGATTGTTGCTGCTGACCAGATAGGGCCGTTTATCACCAGAGGATTTTACGCACTTAGGGCGTTGACGGAAAATATCTGCCGGCCTTTTTCAGATGGGCGGGATGGTTTACAGCTAGGGGACGGAAGTGCGGCCCTTATTTTAGTCAATGAAGAGGAACATATCCCAGGTGAATGGTTTGCGGAAATAGCCGGAGTCGATTTTGATACAGAGGGATTCGCGGTGACAAG
>JBBQPV010000338.1:0-3375 GCA_038216925.1 Bdellovibrionia bacterium | reverse complement strand
GAATTCTAAAATGTAGAATATTCTGCCAGTTTGGAGCCGAACAACGCGCTAAAAACTCGTGATGTTTTTCCCGAAATACAAGTCTGTTTTGCTCCATCAGCTGAACTGGCTCTTCCCTATTTTTTGAACTTGCGCTTTCGACGTGTAACGCTGAAGATTTAGGTTCAAAAATAACCGAATACCCAGCAGCCCTCACCTTAAGGCAATAATCAACATCTTCATAATAGGCGGGTGAAAATTCCTCACTAAATCCGCCGACCTTCTTGAAAAGGTATTTTCGGGTCATAAGAAATGCACCGGAAACAAACGCCACTTCCCGTTGAAAAGAAAACTCAGGAGAAAAAGGATTACCGCCCCGACCATATCCTATGGTTCGCCCGTCACTCCATACTACCCCGCCGGCTTCCTGAACCGACCCATCCACCTGAATAAGTTTCGCCCCAATGACACCAACTTTGTGATTTTGCAAAGCGTTCTTAAGGGCATTCTCGATGCTTCCTGGGAATAATTCGCAATCGCTATTCAAAAATAAGAGAAATGAACCTTGAGCGAGGTCAGCGGCCTGATTCGCCGCACGTAGAAAATGTAAATTAGTTTCATTTCTAACTATTCTTACTCCAGTTATTCGCTCCAATAGCCTAGGGGTCAGATCGGTTGACGCATTATCGATCAAAATAATTTCTGCAGGAACCGCTTTTAGAGCCAGCAGCGACCGCAAGCAGATAAGACTCAGTTCAGCCCGGTTGTGCAAAACGACAATAATACTTAGGAGTGGTGCTGGACTTGCCGTAAATACCAAAGAATTATCCCCGGCGAGAAACGTGCGAAGAGCAATATTGCCAATTTGTTCCCTGGCACTTTTGAAATCGTCAATGCTACTAAGAGAAGGGGCAGATGCAGAAGCAGCCTGGGAAGGGCCAAGGGCCAAGTGTTCGTCCAGAATGAGGCCGGTTACTTCTGGAAAAGATCCTCGGACAATCGACCCATCACTTAATGTCATGATGAACTGGAGCTTGAGTTGGATAATTCGACTTTGGCCTCTATTTAGAGGAAAATCGATTAGACTGAGCTGAGTACGAAATCCAGATAATAGGGAGAAATCAGATTTTGGCAGTCCATTTGCGACGTCAGCACGTGGCTCGCGAAAAACTGTACTGAAATTTTTTCCATCACCGCTAAGCTGCAATTTAGAAATCTCATTCGATAGATGATATATCCAACCACACGCCATTATATTCAAATTTTGTTGCGACCTTGTGACGACCGTTGAGTCTATAAACCCCAACACATGCCCCGAGGAAGACTCAAGTTTGTATTGTTTTAGAAGTTCCGAACCTGATTGATGATCGTCGCTACAGATTTCACCTCTTTGTTCCTGCATAGTTCAGCACCCCGTTGAGATGTATATTAAGAGGAAAAAAGCTACTCTAATTGACCCATACAATCCCTATTTTTGTAAAGGCTTAACTGAATCGATTGGCGCGTCATGATGTCGCTTAAAAACCAAGATCCAATCTGAGTCTCTCATTTGAAAATGACCTTGATGGAAGGAATTGAGGTTCCTGAACATTTCTTATTGGCACAGGACTGTAAGTTTTAACTCCGTGATCCAACAACCAATATTTACGTTGTCTTTGCTGAGCTGAATTGTCTTTGCTTGAAACCGCTTTCGCAAAGTCCATCAACTCTGATACCGCTTTGGCAGTTGTCCAGTCAGACTTCGCTTTAGTCAAAGTTAAAGACAGGGTTCCTTTGATAAATTTATACATTTGTTGGGCTAAGTCCAATGTGTTTTCATAAAAAATCGCGGATGTCTTCTGTGGTTTATACAGATTTTGAATTTCCAGATAACTTGGATTTCGCGGCACAAAAATGGGAATTCCATTAGCGACGCACCTGACAAATGGAAATCCAAAACCTTCATGGAGGCTAGGAAAGATCACTGCGCGCGCATTTGCGTACAATTCGTTGATATCAACTTCTTTGATTCGGCCTGAAGAAAAATATTTTATCGTTTCCGAATCTTCACTTTCCATTCCCAACACGATAAATTTTTCTTCGGGAAAATAACTTGATAGGTCTTTGACCGTCTCTTTTAAGAACTTATGTGGCAGTGTGTTGCCAACAATTAAAAAATATTTGTAGTTTGTGAGAGCTTGCCTTTTTTGGCCGATATCGTATTCTTTTTCTGCGATAGATAGATAATTTACCAACATAGGTATAGAAGGGTTCGGAAAAAATCTTTTCTTAAATGCTTCTTTTACTATTTGGCTGGTAAATACGATTCCATCGGAGAATTGAGCAACATATTCCCACACCCGCGCCGTTTCTTGATTTCTAAGATTTCCGCAATCCCAAGCAATAGTATCTAACATATAAAATATATTAAATTTGGAATAGGTATCTAAAAGAGAAAGATCTGTCAGGCAAAAGGGTTGACCCATTCTGATGCCCACTAATCTTGGTTGGTCAAGTGCAGTCGTAAAGTAGGGAGTTTCTAGTATAGTCTTTCTAACTGGAAAAAGCTCTTCAGCCTGCTCCCTAAAAACTATGGCTGATCGTTTTCGATGTTCAGATTTTTCTATTGCTTGAGCAAATTTCCAAATAAACTCCGTTGTTCCATTATACTGAAACGCCATTGCCGTCATATCGAATAAATATGCTTTTTCAGCTCCAGATAATTTGCTAATGGATACAGATGTTGCTTGAGCGTTTACAAGTTTATCGACACGTTGTGAGAAGGGCTCAATTTCAGTTACCGCAATTGAACGAATTCTCATCAACAGTCGGTCCAAATTTTGATCTTTGTACAAGTATTTTGCCTTGGCTTGATTCGATATAATACTTAAGTAACCCACTTTATTTGCTCTCGCAGAAAGCTCAAAAAGAGCCCCTGCTAGGCTTTTCTCACTAATGTCAAAAACACCGAGTTCCGAAAATACTGATGCGCGCACGACAGCTACCCCGCCCTGGCAATGAGTATAAATTTCGTAAGGGGCTAATCCTGATTTCTCACCATCGTTAAATTTCTCTCGGACAAATTCCAGAGCTAGCGTGTGAAAAGGAAAACAGTACTGAACATAATTGTGTGAATTTGGCATTACAAACCCAAACTTAGAATCTTGCGCCGCCACTTCAAGGAGATTAGTAATATCTTTTGACTCAATTTTTACATTGTTTGAATAAAAGAGAAAATATTCGAATCCTTTTCTTATACATTCTTTGATAGCAGAGTTTATTTGGTGAAAAGGGTGCTTAGCTGTCATTTCAACATTATATATCGAGCCCCGGTACTCTCCCACGGTGGCCAACCTAGATTGGGAATGGTCCGGTGGAAGTAAAAAATCATTAATTTTGAAAACCGCACAACTGGGT
>JBBQPV010000337.1:0-3378 GCA_038216925.1 Bdellovibrionia bacterium | reverse complement strand
TGTCATTCTATTGTACGGCAAATTAAATGTAATCAATATGACGGAAGCTCTGCTGCTTGCAATGCTAACCCTGATTGTACAATGCCCGTTGGAGCTTGCATCTTAGACGACACTCTAAAACCTAAGGAATGTCAGAAACAGTGCTCGCTATTTGGTCAAACCTGTCATGAAAAAGATTCCACAAGTCTTTGTATGCCCATTGCCCCAAATGACGGTAAGGCGTCCCACTCCAATAAAGATTTCACTGCGTGCAAATCCACGGATTCAGATCCAGAACGATGTAAATTTAAAACATTAAAAGATGGAACAAATGTTTGTGAATACAATCCGGGAAAAAATCCGTGCGAGGGATGTAAAATTGGGCCGGGCAGATGCTTTGCGAAAAGTCATTGCTCAAACGATATTTGCTTTGACTGAGGCCAACGTCCCTCTATGCGAATGATAGGGGCGGACCAAATTGAAGTCATCCTCGGGTATAAACTCAAGACATTAAGTTCAAACCCGTGACGACTGGCAAATTCTGCATTGGGCACAGATCCTTCGTACTGGATCTTTCCGTCACTGCCATATATTTTCCACAGCCCTATCGGCTGTCTTTTTATATAGTCCCCTTCTGAAACCAACGTTGTCCCGTCAAAAGCTTTCCAGGTGACTAATTCTTTCTCAGGTTCAAATATCACGTTGAAACGTATGGGATGATCCGCAAGGCTAAATATCCAAGTCCCTAGGGGTTTACCTTTTTCAAAGCTTCCTGTTGCAGTAACTTTTTTATCCATGATCAACCACTTCCCTTGAAGTTTATAGTCTACAAATTTTCCTTGAGAAGCGATGGTCCCCTTTGCAGTCCACTCCGTCAAATCGCCGTCTTGAGACACCCAAAGTTTCTTCTTTCCATTTTTAAACCATGATTTATAAGGTCCAACTCGAACAGACTGACCTTCCCAAGATGAAGTTGCTTTAAATATTTCGCAATATTCCTCAAATTGTTTCGGCGGTTCACCGCCTTTAAGAGTTGAGCTTTGGGGGCAGTTGAGGCTTGCCTCCGCTGCGCTGAGTTTTGTCAATAAAAGGAGGGTGACATTAAATAAAAAAATTCCCTGCATTATTATTCAAGTTCCATGTTTTGAGAGTTATTCAAAAAATAGCTTTTTTAACTCATCGTTGAGTGGAGTAGATTTTCCCGTACTCAAATTTATGCTGTTAAAAAATAGAGTGCCTTTCGAGTAAAGCTTTTTACCTTCTAAGTCTTCAATAAAAAATGGAATTACAAGGGTGACGTCATCCTTTATAGCGGAAACGTGAGATTTTATATCTAAGATTTTAATGCCGGTGATTGGCCGTAAAAAATCAATTTCCCCACGAGTTGCATAAAAAGCGAAACCTGATTTTGCGAGCTTATCCAGGGTCAGCCCGAATTTATTTTCCATAAAAATTAGACGTGTACTGATCACATAGTCAAAATAATGTTTGAAATTCACATGGCCATAAGGGTCGAGATCTGAAAATCGCGATTGGACTGAGGCTTGATAAATTATCGGTTTCATCACTTACCAAATAATTTTAAGGGTCCCTGTAACAGCTCTGTTATTAATGCTGCTTGTGCCAGGGTAAGTGATTGTGGGTTGTTCTTTGGGACTTTCATAATTAAATTCTAATCTTGTGTTTTTTCGAATTGGAATAGACGCAAAAGATCCTAACTTTTTAACTTGATATCCGGCTCTTGCAGGAGACTGGAAAGTTTGCTTTTCAAAATGAGAAAGGGATTTCTCCTCAATTACTGGTCCGTCATTTCTTGTGTCATCTAAAATCAGCTTTTCAATGAAAAAGGCTGCCGAATCATTTGACAACTGCACCCATTGCCCAACGTGTTTTCTGACAAGATTCCGATTATAACGTACTAAATTATTCCCGTCAGGGAGTTCTTGAATTTCAATCAGGAGAGTGTACGTTGCTTGTATAGAAGGATTTTTGAGGAGTTCTTGGTAGCCGATGCACTGGAAATTTGAATGAAGAGCAAGTTCCCGTAAAGTGCCGCACTTTGCGTCTATCCAGGACTGGGGAGTGGTCATTTCTCCCATTATAATGATGGAGTTTGCCCAACTCCGGGGGCTAGCAACTGTGACTAAAACCATTAACATTAAAAACGCGATTTTCTTCATAAGGGCCTTAGTAGCAATTCAGAATCCAGGCTTAAAGGCGATAAAATCCGTTCTTAAGGCACCCTCCGAGTATAAAATTCTTAGCCCACACCCATTTTGGCGCACATAATAGTTGAAAACCCCCGGAGGGTGCGCTAACTTACCAAGGTTTTC
Organism: Bdellovibrionia bacterium; assembly: GCA_038216925.1. GTDB lineage: Bacteria > Bdellovibrionota > Bdellovibrionia > JABDDW01 > JABDDW01 > JBBQPV01. Next base: position 1,066 of record JBBQPV010000337.1, on the reverse strand, counting down.
CAACCAAAATGGAGTTAATACAAAAATGGCTAAGCTTTCTAAAATTGCTAATAATGACCGTAAAAAACGAGTGGTTCTTCAATACCGTGAGCAAAGACTCGCCCTGCGAGCTGCCGCTAAAAGTATAAAAATATCCGATGAAGAGAGAGCGGAAGCTCGCCGCAAGTTAGAAGCATTGCCCCGTAATTCCTGTGAAAATCGTGTCAGAAGCCGATGTAAAGTTTCTGGCCGCCCCAGAGCCATTTATAAGAAATTTCAGTTGTCTCGCTTAGCATTCAGAGCCATGGCTCTCCGTGGACTTCTCCCCGGTGTGACAAAGGCTAGCTGGTAAAATCAAACATTCCCATATGATTGAATACGTGGGTGATTTTTCCCGGTAAGGCAAATCCTAAAAAGCAATTGTTCTTAGACAAACTGGCTAAATCTTTAATTTCGATTTTACGGTTTATACTTTTATCTGACACCAAAACACCTCTTAATTTCTCGCCGGTCTTTAAATTTCCCATTGTATTTCCTAATCCTAAGAACCTTGCAGGGGCTTGGGAAAAAGCCGCAACTAAACGCTGAGGAGAAAGTTTTCCTGACTGATTTAAAAACAATAAGCTCCGCAGAGCTGTTTCAAGACCCGTGGTTCCAAATGCGGCCTTATTAAAATCTGAGGTTTTCATCATAGGCTCGTGGGGAGCATGATCTGTGGACACAAAATCAATAGTGCCGGACTCCAGAGCTTCTTGGAGGATTTTTTGATCTTCAATAGAACGTAAAGGGGGATTCATTTTAAACGAGCTATCGCCTTCTTTGATATCGTTTGCGGTGAAGAGGAGATGGTGAGGGCAAACTTCACAGGTGATATTCAGGCCGTCTGATTTTGCTTTAGCTATAAGCTTTATTGTCTCACCACTGGAGACGTGGAGCACATGGTACCGTGCGCCAGGGTGAGCTTTCAATAACTCAATATCTCGTCTCACCATTTCAACTTCTGGAGACGGGGAGTACGCTAGAACGCCCATTTTTTTTTGCACTGGCCCTGGAGCAAGAATGCCCCCATGACCAGGCATTTCCGCGT
>JBBQPV010000336.1:0-3398 GCA_038216925.1 Bdellovibrionia bacterium | reverse complement strand
CTGGATAATTTTAAATCACTTTTCCAGTTTTCTAAATAATGTGCGTCTGCGAAAACCGTTTTTATTTTTGATTTCTGCCATTCAGGATTTTCTTTTAGAAAAACTAAATATTCCGAGTTTGTGACAGGATAAATATCGATCCAAAAATTCTTGACGCGAACTAGTTTGCGCAAATCGTTTTTTTTATCAGGATAAAATGGAATATATGTTCCGTCAGGAATGAGAATCATTTTTTCAGCGGGTTTTGCGCTGGTTCCTAGGGAAACGCAAAGTCCAATTAACAACAAAATTACGGAAAGTTTATTCTGCGGTTTTATTTGTTTCTCCAGATTTAGTTTTATGAGCCCTGGCTTCTTGAGGCGTTACTTCTTTTCCTGAATTACCCCACATGCTATAAACGTAACTAAGTACGTTGGCAATCTCTTCATCACTGAGGCTCCATGCCGGCATAACTCCATTAAACTCTTTTCCGTTTACTATTAATTTCCCTTGAAGTCCGCCGGTGACAGCTTTTATGGCTCTAACTTTGTCTTTATTGAGATAATCAGAACCGGCTAACGGAGGAAACGCATTAGGAATCCCCTGTCCGTTAACCTGATGGCATGCCACACAGTTTGTAGTAAATACGATATGTCCTTTTTCAATGCGTTCGGCCTTAGTATGTGCAACAGGTGCCTTTTTGAAAGGCAAGTCAGCCACACGCATTCCAGAACCCTCAGGTTGGTAAACTTCGTCTGATATTTTGCCAGAGTAGACAAGCTTATTTTCATCACCTGTCACTTTGATCTGAGCCAGAGCCCCTTTATTAAAAGCCCGGGTGAGAGAATGATCGACAATTATATAGGTTCCCGGAACATTAACTTTAAATTCAACAATAGTGGCGCCGCCGGAAGGAATCATCGTCGTCTGAATATTTTCAAGTGTTGTTGATGTTGATCCTTCGGGGTGGATGGAATCAAAAATCTCACCAATAATGTGAAATGATGACGTTAGATTTGGTCCACCGTTTCCAACAAAGATCCTTATTGTTTCCCCAACTTTGGCTTGAAGGGCGTTATCTCCCATCAGTGAACCTACCGCACCATTAAATACTACATATTCTGGTTTTTCCTGAATAGCTTTCACCATGCTGAAAGGCTGCAGGCCCTGCTCGCCGTTTTGCCCCTTAGTATAAAAATCGCCCTGCATCACATAGTACTCGTGGTCCACTTTTCTGAAACCACCGCGAGGTTCAACAAGTATCATTCCATACATTCCGTTACCGACATGCATGGCCACTGGCGCAGTCGCGCAATGATAGACAAAAAGTCCGGGATTAAGGGCTTTAAATGAGAATACAGAACTGTGCCCAGGTGCTGTCATGGATGAGGCTGCTCCACCTCCAGGCCCGTTGACCGCATGAAGATCAATGTTATGGGGCATTTTATTATCTGGATGATTATCAAGATGAAATTCAACAAGGTCACCTTCACGAATACGAATGAATTTCCCTGGGACATGACCACCAAATGTCCAAAAAGTATATCTCACTCCGTCAGAAAGGCGGGCTTCAACTTCTTTTACTTCAAGATGAATAATAACTTTTGTTGCGTGCTTCCGATTAATAGCTGGTGGAACTAAAGGAGCGTCACCCAATACGGCATTTTCCTGGCCTTCGGTTTTTTCATCCTCTGTAGAGGCAGCCTTTTGAGCACCTAAAAAGACCGTTAGGGCAATTATAATAAAACCTAGGGCTTTCATTCTTCTCATAGGGTTCCTTTTATCAATTGAGTTTAAAAAAGTCTCTAGTTGCTGCGGCAATTTGTCCGTCAGTCATCTTATCAGAACTTTCCACAGCCGTGAGATGCCCCGAGAAACTCTTTTCTTCCAGAAATTTCGCAAATTCTTTTTTTGCAAAGCCAGGACCAATCAGATAAATGTTTTGAGCGTCTTTAATCTTAGAAAAAACAACTCCGTAGAACTTATGCATTTCGTTGCGTCGTCGATTATCCTGCCTGTCGGGAGGCACAGACGCACCTGGAGCTTCATGCCACCTGTCCAAACCAGAATCAATGTGTTCAGTTCTCTCTTCATTGTTATGCAATGTCGTAACAACAGCTTTTCGGTGATCAAGCCAAATTCCAATAGATTGCCCGCTCACTGTCGCAGCCCTGTCGGGCAATTTGTCATTTCTGATGTCCATAGAAGCCTCCTCGATTTCATAACCACTATAGTGCAATCGGTACGCCGCCCCCTCGACCTCTCCCAACTGTTCTAAGTCAGGGATTGGGACATTGCTGGTGACTTGCGAGTCAAAATGTCGCAAATCAATGTATCAACTAGCCTCAATACCTCGATAAAGGGGAAATCCTGTGGCACATCGGTTGCTTTTTAAAATGGCAGCACGTTGGTATCATTAAAATGAAGGGAATTTATGATCGAGAAATACTCTAGGTTTAACGATGTCGACTTGCAAGACACGACAAACGAACTCGAAGCTTACAAATTTGCACTAGACGAGACATCTGTTGTAGCTATTACGAACTTAAGTGGTCGAATCACATATGTGAATGACCACTTTTGTGAACTCTCCCGATATAGTCGGGATGAACTCATTGGAAGCAGTCACAGTATTATTAATTCAGGATTTCACTCTCGTGACTTTTTTGCAAACTTATGGACCACCATTGCTTCTGGGACCGTCTGGAAGGGCGAAATTCGAAATAGAGCTAAAGATGGAAGTATCTATTGGGTAGATACCACCATCATTCCGTTCAAGCGAACTAACGGACGACCATTTCAATATGTTGCCATTCGAACTAATATTACGGACAAAAAAAATCAGCAGGCAGCCTTTGAGGCCGAAAGAGTTAAACGGGAATACACGGCGAGACTTGCATCTATTGGTGAAATGGCAGCGGAAATTGGACACGAAATCCGAAATCCATTGTCCTCGATTTTAATGAAAGCCCAGATTATGAAACAAAACATTTCACGAGGGAATATTAATATTGAAGCCATATTAAAATCCGCCGGCGACATTGAAAACGTATGTAAACGAATCGACAGACTCATCTCTAGTGTCAGAGGCCTGGCAAGAGACGGACAAAATGACCCTTTGGAAATTTCTCCTTTAGATTCACTTCTTGAGCAAGTCTCAGAAGTATCAAAGGCTAGATTCATTAAAAGTGGGATAACGTTGACCATTAATACATTTAGCCACGGATTAAAACTGAAATGTCGTCCAACTCAAATTGTTCAAGTATTAGTTAATTTATTAAACAACTCCTATGATGCAGTTCAAAACTTGGAGAAAAAGTGGGTTAGAGTGGATGCTCAGCTGCATAACAACGATATTATCATTTCCGTAGTTGATAGCGGCGTTGGTATTCCAGAGAACATTCGCACTCAGATAATGG
>JBBQPV010000335.1:0-3401 GCA_038216925.1 Bdellovibrionia bacterium | reverse complement strand
AGGTGCAGGATTATCTATTGTTGAAGACCTTCCCCTACCTGTTGAACCTGTAAGTGTAGAAGAAGCAGAATTAAAACGAATTACAATTAACTATTGCGCATTAGTGGAGAAGGAATGAAAAAAATTGACAGTATCAGCGTTGGACAAGTGGCAGAACTAGAACACACTATTACGGAAGATGACCTTCAGCGTTTTATTGAGCTGACAGGAGATGACAATCGCCTTCATACAGACCCCAAATATGCAGCTAAGACTAGTTTTAAAAAACCAGTCGCCCATGGAATGTTAGGGGCCTCTTTTATCTCTACCGTTATTGGGACCAAGCTTCCAGGTGATGGCGCTCTTTGGTTTGCGCAAAGCCTTGAGTTTCTGCTTCCCGTGCGAGTGGGAGACAAACTAACTATCCGCGTGGAAGTATTAAAAAAGGATGATCGAACAGAAATAATTGAACTCCAAACTGATATATTTAATCAGCATCGTCAAAAAGTGACAGCCGGAACAGCGAAAGTAAAGGTCATTGAAACTGAGGCCACCGTAAATAAGGAATCTACGCCGAGAAAATCAGTAGCATTAGTTATAGGTGGCTCTGGAGGAATTGGTTCAGCCGTTTGCTTGCAACTGGCAAAGGACGGATTTGATGTCGCTGTCCATTACTTTAAAAATGAAAGCGCAGCTCGAGACGTAGCAAAGAGAACAGAGGAATTGGGCCACCAAGTATTTGTGGTAAATGGAGATATTAATTCTAAAGAAGCCGTACAAAATATGATTGATCAAGTTGTTCGCCGCTGGGGCACGGTCACCGTCCTAGTTAACTGCGCAACATCCAAGATTGCTGCTGTTAACTTTAAAAACTTAATCTGGTCGGATTTTCAGCAACATCTGAACACAATCATTCAAGGCGCTTTTTACTTGGCCCAAAGTGTAGTGCCCGTAATGGAGACCGCTCAATACGGAAAAATAATTGATATTTCCACACAGTATGTTGATACCCCGGCACCCAACTTATTACCCTACATCACTGCTAAGGCGGCTCTTGCTGGTTTTAACAAAGCTTTAGCATTAGAGTTGGCCCCTAAAGGAATTCGAGTCAACTCCGTTTCTCCCGGTATGACAGAGACTGATCAGATCGCAGATGTTCCCGAGCGGATAAAGTTAACAACAGCGGCCAAAACTCCTCTCCGCAGATTAGCCACTCCTGAAGACGTTGCCGGAGCAGTTTCTTTCTTAGCGTCAAATCGGTCAGATTTTTTAGCGGGTGAGACCATTCGAGTAAATGGTGGTCAAGTCATGTTATGAACGAATTAAAATATACTGAAATTCTAACTAAAAACCGTGAATTGGGCAAAAGTCTTACGGGGCCTGTGTATCAGATTGCTGTCTTGTCAAATATTGTCGTCAACCAACTCTCCGACATCTTAGAATTTGAGTTAAGGCGGCAAGGAATCAACGCCAAAGTCGTCTTTGGAGAATACAATAATATTGTCCAAGACAGTTCCCGCTTTAAAGATTCTAACGCAGTCATTTTATTTTGGGAAGCCGCAAACTTAACTGAAGGCTTGCAATCTCAAGCGGAATCAATGGATGCGTCCAGTCTATCAGCACTAATTGAACACACTCAAAATGAAATTGAATTAGTATTAAATAACCTTCAGCATGTTCCCTTAGTTTTGTTCAACACATTTTCTTCACTGTTATTTACCGCCAATGAATTGAAAGACGGAAAGTTTTCCCTACTCAGTAAAAAGCTAAAATCCAATATGGCTGATCGAATTGCCTCCCATCAATTGCCTATTGATTTGGACAAGATCATCGCAAAAGTAGGTTTAGGGGCCTCCACTGATTTTCGCCAATATCAGTCGTCAAAGGCATTGTACTCCATTGAATTTCTAAAAACCTACGTAGACACAGTCACTCCAGCATTCCGCGCGGTAACGGGGATGGGGCGCAAAGTGTTGGTGCTGGATTGCGACAATACGCTTTGGGGCGGAATATTGGGAGAAGATGGAGAAAATGGAATTCAAATAGGAGACGGTACTCGAAGTGGTAAAGTCTTTCGGGAAATTCAGCATATACTTCGTGGGTTTCTGAAACAGGGAATTCTCTTGGCGCTTTGTAGTAAGAATAATCCGGAAGACGTGAATCACATTTTATCCGGTCACTCAGATATGGTTTTAACTGATTCTGACATAGTAGCTAAGAAAGTAAATTGGAATGACAAAGTGACTAATTTGCGAGAGTTAGCAAATGAACTAAATTTAGGACTAGAAAGTTTTGTCTTTATCGACGATTCCCAATTTGAAATTGGACTCGTTGAAAAGGAATTGCCTCAAGTGAAATGCATCAAAGTGCCCGAGGTACTGTCAAATTATCCGGAAGTATTGAGAAGTCTTGAGCGGGAGTTTTTTAGCTTTAATCGGACGGCGGAGGACGCTGACAAAACAAAGATGTATCAGCAGGAGTGGAAACGAAACTCTGAGTCTACAAAATTCACATCCACAGAAGACTATTTGAGATCGCTGAATTTACAAATTAATGTGCAATGGAATGAGGCTGTTCTGACTCCGCGTGCTGCGCAGCTGACCCAAAAAACAAATCAGTTCAATTTCACTACAAAGCGTTACACAGAGGGTGATATTCAAAGAATGATTAATGATAAAAATTATCTTGTGGCATCATTTTCCGTAAATGATAAATACGGAGATTACGGCATCACTGGACTGCTCATTTCAAAATTAAATGGAAGCATGGCAAATATAGACACCTTTCTTATGAGTTGCCGTGTCATTGGTAGAAATATTGAAATAGTATTTTTTGATTATGTGATAGAAAAGTTAAAATCAGTCGGAATTAAGGATATTGAAAGTGAGTACATTCCTACCGCAAAAAATCAACAGGTAGCCACTTTTTATAGCTCTAGAGGCTTGAATGCTGACCCCGAAAAAGGTAAGAAATTTGTTTACCGGATCAATTTGAAGGATTACAAATTTAGTGACATTAACTATATAGGGATTGCGCATAACGGATAATGGAAACCAACATGGTAAATCTCAATGAACGAATTAAAAATGTAATGGGAGCGGTTTTTGAAATTGATCCCAAAATGATCACTGACACTGCTTCGCCCGGAGACGTTGAAAAATGGGATTCACTGCGACACATGAATTTGGTTTTAGCTTTAGAAGACGAATTCAAAGTGCGTTTTCCTGATGAGGTGACTGAAAATCTTATCAGCCTTAAACTTATAGAACTAAGCCTCAATGAATTGCTTCCTAAAAAGGACTGAGTTGTTTGAATAGTAGGACCTGAGCACAATTAGTGCATTTAATCGCAAACCCATTTTTTTTATAAAATTCTAAAGCACGTTCATTCTTTTTTTGAGTATCTACCCATATTTCCGTGAT
>JBBQPV010000334.1:0-3405 GCA_038216925.1 Bdellovibrionia bacterium | reverse complement strand
ATCAATAGGAACGGCGTTGGAAATCTTCAGCGCCGGCCACAGGGCGCTGAGAAAAGTCAGGATGCTACCAAGAACTACAATGGCTACAATTATTCCTGCATCCATTTTTATGGGAAAATTAGTGTCATAGTAAATATCTGGCAGTTTTATAATGGGAAACGTTTTTAGTAGCCAACATATTGTCACACCAAGAACCGCTCCCCCACCGATGCCCATTGCTCCAAGACTTAGTCCAATGGAAGTAAATATTTTCATAATTTGAGAACGTCTGGCGCCCATGGCTTTTAAGATCCCTACATCTTTTTGTTTTTCTGTGACTAACAAAAAAAGCACCGACATAATTGAAAAACTACTGACTAAAACCACCATGCCTAAAATCATACTCATTAATTTTCTTTCCATTTTTAATGAGTAAAATAAAGCCGCATTAAGATCTTCCCATGTCTGAACATTCATCACTCCGGCCTTTTTAAGTTCGTCTTTATAATGAGAGGCTTCTTGAGGGTCTTTTAATCGCACTTCAAATCCTTTTTCCAGCGAGGCTGTATCTGAAAACCGGGATAATCCACTCTCTTGATTGAAATACAAATATCTAGAATCGATATCTGACACATCTGTGCGAATCAGTGCCCGAACTTTCACTTTTTCATAGGTGGGTGTCTCACCCACCACGAGCAAACTTTCAGGAGTAATGAGTGTGACATCATCACCTTCAAAAATTCCTAAGCTCCTAGCTAAATCTACACCCACTGCAATTTCATTTTTAGCGAGGGTAATGGGTTCTGTTTTAACTTTTCCTTTACTGGTGGAAATGAGCCCACCAGAGTCCTCAATAATTTCTACGGATCTCCCGATTCTTCTCCCGATTTTATTAAGTTTTTCTGGGTCAAGGCCGTTAGCCACGGCACCGGAAAAAATCCCGTCTAAAGTTCTCACAATCACATCTTGTCTTGAAAACTTATCTATATTGCCATGGTTAACATTGCCACGATTTACAACGTCTTCCACTTTTTTTAGGTCCGTTGGATTAGATGTTGTGATCACCAAATGGGGTTGAGCTTTTAAAATCCTGCTCTCAATTGCGTCGTCAAAACCTGCCATGACTGACAAAACAACAATCATCGTCAGGACGCCCAATGCGATTCCAAAAACAGAAATTTTACTTAAGATCCGAACAACTGAAGATTGAGATGAATTAAATAAGTACCGACGCAAGAATAACTTATTGATCATGCCCTATTAGAAGGCAGGGGCCATTTCTATTCAACCAGTTTTTTTAAAAATAGAGTGAAAAGTTTTCTTACAAGATTCCCAAAAACCAGGGTCAGAATTTTGATAATTTTTTAAGGAAAGACCGAATCTTTTAACAAACTCTTCTGAGCTCATGTTCTTGATATCTTGAGGCTCCTGAAAGTTGCCAATGAGTTGAAGTCGGAGTGGGTCAGCCACCAACACATACTGCAGTATATCCAAAGCAAGATCCACGGACTGGACATGGGGTTTGTCGTCGAATTTGATAGTCTCACTCACGGGATCATCTTCAGGTTTCAGGGATTTTACTCCCTCCACATCAGCTTCAATGATCAACCCGGTTTTTATCCCCTCAAGGCAATTCCACTCCACCACTTGACCATGAAAGCTCAGTTGTTGCTTGATAACATTTTCACCTTTATCTACCCATGTAAATAGGTCCGCACTTTGCTCACTGTGGTACCAGCGGCTCACCACATCGTCTGAACTCGTTTGAATGAGATCCACAGCCACTTCTTTTAAAGATTTACCAATAGTTTTACTGTTAAAAAATTTAGTGTTCATTTGTAGCTGGTAACCTCTGTTTTTGGTTTAGTTCTTCTTCCTCTTTTACGTCTTTAACTGCGCCTCTTAGTAAGAAGGACTTTTGCATCGCTTTAAGAACCACAACAGCCTCTTTAATGGCTTCAACTCCCTTTAAACTCGCATCAGGAAGTTGCGGCGCAATTTGCGCAAGGACCGGCAAAATCTTATTTAATTCCTCTGTCATCTTTTGAACTTCGGACATCATTTTGATTCCGTTTTCACCAAGTTCAGGAAGATTTTTTGAAAATTCCGTCAGCATAGGGAGCATCACTGCGGTTTGCTGAAGAGTCTTTGCCAGATTTTTCTTTCTTGTCATTTGTTGTGTCATCTCTCTTAGATCCAGCATTGTGGGGAGGGCTTGATCAAACATCCCAATGATGGCCTGAGACCTTTTTGGATCCGCAAATGCCTCAGCAACTATCTTTAAATTTTTGAGGAGACTGTCCACGGTTTGAAGATAGGGACCTAAATGGCCGCCGCCCAGGAGGTCCATAATATCCATGGTGTCCTCACCGGCAATGAAGGTTCCATCTTTTAAAATTTCTCCGCCGGCATCGCCTAACGTGATTTCTACAACTTTATCCCCGATAATGAAGGGACGAATCACCCTTGCCACCGAATCTTTCTTAATCTTTTTGTAAAATTCATGATTCACGCTTAAAGTGACTTCAATCTTGTTGTCATCTGTTAAACTTACTTTTTCCACACTGCCTGCACGGAGGCCTGACATCTGAACTGACGTACCTGCATGTAATCCTTCACCCTGTCTGAATGCGGTCTTAAAAGGGTGCTTTGATTCAAACCAACCTTGCTTCACCGCTACAAAAAAAGTGAAAGTTATAAAACCAGCAAAGGCTACTAGCATAAATACGCCAGCGGTCCTTTCAAATTTGCTTAAGCCGAGTTTCATTTACGATGCCTTCTTTGGTTTTTCGATGGATATTTCGCCATCTTGCAAATACCAACTAATAGTTTCCATTCCTGAAATGAGCTTCGAGTCTTGTGTGACAAGAAGTACTGTTTGGTCACTCAGTACACCGTTTCGGAATTCTGCGATCCAAGATTTAAGTGTTTCTACTGCTTCTTCACCTATGCCTAGGCTGGGCTCGTCCAAAAACAAAATTTGTGGATTTGAAAGTATGGCCCGCACTAGCCCTGCAATCTTTCTCACGCCTGCGGAAACTTGCGCTGGTCTTAGGTGCAGATAGTTTTTAATTTTAAAGTCTTTTATAAGTTTATCAAACAACTCCTGGCTTCTCTCAGTGCGCCACTGATTGTGGTACATTAAAGAAAGTTTCAGGTTCTCCTCTAGAGTTTTATTCATAAGAAGTCCGCCGTTTTCAAAACAAACCGCCGTACTTAATCTCAATGGTGTGAATTCTTCAAAGCTGAAATCTCGAATGTTCTTTCCATTATATAAAATCTTCCCCGCATTTACCTCTGCAAGTCCCAATATCATTTTCAACAATAAAGACTTACCACTACCCGGACCACCATGAACAGCGATGCATTCTCCAATGGGAATCTCAAAATTTAAATTTGAAAATACGTTCAACTCTCCATCAAAAC
>JBBQPV010000333.1:0-3421 GCA_038216925.1 Bdellovibrionia bacterium | reverse complement strand
GAAAAAGGTGAAATGAAAGCCATGGGTCATACTTTAAAGAAGGGTGACATCATCACTCTAGATGGCGGCACCGGGGAAGTTTTCATTGGGGAAGTTAAGACTGTAGAACCAAAACTTTCCGGGTTGTTTGGTGAACTCATGATCTTAGCAGATAAGTACCGCAAATTAGGTGTGCTCACTAACGCAGACACGCCAAAAGACGCACGTACCGCTCGGGAATTTGGCGCAGAAGGCATAGGCCTTTGCAGAACTGAGCACATGTTTTTTGATGCGGAAAGAATTGATGCCGTAAGAGAAATGATAGTGGCAGAAAATAAGGCTGATCGGGAAAAAGCACTGGCAAAAATTTTGCCCATGCAAAAAAGTGATTTTATTAAAATATTTGAGGAAATGAAGGGGTTCCCAGTGACCATCAGGTTACTTGATCCCCCACTCCATGAATTTGTTCCCCAGAACGATCCAGAAATAAAAGCCCTCGCTTCAAAACTTCACATTGATTTTGATAAATTAAAATCCAAAGTAAAGTCTTTGCATGAATTTAATCCCATGCTTGGACACCGGGGTTGTCGGTTAGCGGTTACTTTCCCAGAAATTTACGCTATGCAGGCCCGGGCCATTGCGGAAGCGGCGGCGGAACTTAAATCTCAGAAAAATTTCGAAATCGTTCCTGAGATCATGATCCCATTGGTGAACACGGAAAAAGAATTTGTGATGATGCGCGAGCTTGTTGAAAAAGAAGTTCTTGCCACACAAGCTAGGCTAAATGTGAAGTTTGAGTACAAAATTGGAACCATGATTGAACTTCCAGGCGCAGCTCTCATGGCTGATGAAATCGCAAAACATGCGGATTTTTTTAGTTTTGGAACAAATGATCTCACTCAAACCACTCTAGGTCTCAGCCGGGATGATTCCGGGCGATTTCTTCCCACTTACATTGAAAAAGGTCTTTTTCCGACGGACCCCTTTGTCAGCGTGGATCAGAAGGCGGTGGGCAAACTTATTAGATTTGCTGTTGATTTAGGTAAAAAAACGAAGTCAAATCTCAAGATAGGGGTCTGTGGTGAACACGGGGGAGATCCGGCCAGTATTGAGTTTTTTCACAAGGCCGGACTAGATTATGTGAGCTGCTCGCCATACCGCGTCCCAATTGCAAGGCTTGCTGCGGCAAGGGCCGCTATTAAACAACTCTGAAGGTGGGGAACCAAAATTGAAAATTAAAAGATTAGAGCTTATTGGATTTAAGAGCTTTAAGGACAGAACTGTCATTAATTTTGATCAAGGTATTACAGGTATCGTTGGACCTAATGGGTGCGGAAAATCAAATATAGTTGATGCACTTATCTGGGTGATGGGGGAACAAAGCGCAAAACATCTCCGAGGAAGTTCCATGGAAGATGTTATTTTTAACGGCAGTGAGAATTTCACTCCCCTAGGAATGGCTGAAGTTTCTTTGACTTTGGAGAATGATGGCGGCCCCTTCCCCGCAAAATGGATGAAGCATTCAGAAATCATGATCACACGCCGGCTCCACAGAAGTGGCGAGAGTCTTTATTTTATAAATAAAGAAGAGGCCAGGCTTAAAGACATCGTGGATATTTTCATGGATACGGGAGCAGGTTCAAAAGGTTTTTCCATTATAGAACAGGGGCAAATCGGTAAAATTATCACCGCTAAACCTGAAGACCGCCGCGTTCTTATAGAAGAAGCCGCAGGAATTACAAAATTTAAAGTCAGAAAAAGGGAATCTCAAAGGAAGTTAGAAAGTACCGATCAAAATTTGACTCGTTTAAATGATATTATTGGAGAACTGAGACGCCAGTTAGATAGTCTTCAACGCCAAGCCAAGAGGGCCGAACGTTACAAAGAATTGAAGACTCAGGCTCAAGATTTAGATTTGTGGCTGAGTTCCAAAAAATATCAAGATTTAAATAATGAGGTATTGGCGCTTACTCAAATATTAGAAACTAAAAAGTTATCTGATCAAGAAGCGCAAACTAAGATTGCCACTTTATCCGCCGAGTTACAGAATCTGAAACTCGAACTTTTAGAGAAAGAACGGAAAGTCACCGCGGAACAGGGAACATTTTACGAAACTCAAAGTGCAGTTCAGAAGAAAGAATCGGATATTAAGATCCTCACTTTAGAAATTGATTCCACAAAAAGAAATGAAGAAGTGGCTAGCACTTTAAAATCTGAAGTCCAAGCTCGAAAAGAAATTTTGACCAGAGATCATGACCACACCACAGCGCAATTGTCGGAAAATGAAAATGAATTAGAGATCTTGCAGGCCGATGCCATGGCCAAAACCGAAGTATCTGCGGCAACAACTCTGAATGCACGCAGCTCTGACGAAAATTTGACACAGCTTAGAAGAGAACTCATGTCTGTTGCCCAAAGTCTCACGGCCGTGGAAGTTAAGGCATCTGCCCTCTCTGATCAAAGACAAGATTTAGAAGGTCGCCATCAACAAGCTGTTGCGGTTGCAGAAGAACTTATCTCTAAAGAGCAAAGTTTTTTACAAAATAGGAAAAAATCATTTAACGCTCTTGAAAACCAAAGACAAATGCAATTGTCTATTATGACTGACGTAGAAAACTTCCAAACTAATCTGAATCAAATTAAAAACGACACCGTGGAAAAACGAATACAAGTTCAAAACCTCAAAGATGAATACAATCAAGTTGTCAGTCGGCTTTATGGATTAGAAGCGGTGAATACAAATTTCGAAGGCCTACAAGAGGGCGTTAGAAATGTCATGACATGGCAGAGAGAACGTCTGCAGCCTTTGGCTAGTGGAGGGTTTGAATTAGTTGCCGATGTGGTGGAAGTTCCAAAAGACTATGAACTCGCCATGGAAGCAGCGTTGGGAGATAGATTACAAAGTGTCCTTTCCCCTGAGAGCAGCATGACAATGTCTGCGGTAGATCTTCTAAAAGAAAGAAAGGCTGGCCGAACAAGTTTTGTCAATTCAGACTTAGTGGACGGGTCGAGTATAATAACTGACGCCGAACCTTTGAATGAATCCGGAGTGAAGGGTTATCTTAAAGATCTAGTGAAGTGCCCTCAGCGGCATCAAAAAGTTCTCGCGCAAATCATGGACGGTGTAGTTGTGGTGGATAATCTCAGCACCGCCCTTAAACTCAGACCGTCGTTTAAGAACTATACTTTTGTGAGTGTGGAGGGCGATGTCCTTGGCCGTGATGGCACATTGACGGGCGGAAGCAGTGAAAGTGCTGACTCCGGATTACTCCGTAGTAAACGTGAAATCAAAGAGCTGAGTTTATTAAAAGACGAAGCTTCAGGAAAACTTGCCCTGGCGAACGCAACTTTAGAGAAATTAGAATTACAATTGGCAAGGGTGACAAAAGATTTGGAAAATGCTCAGAAACAAAGCTTCGAGCAAGAGATTATTATCCATGAT
>JBBQPV010000332.1:0-3428 GCA_038216925.1 Bdellovibrionia bacterium | reverse complement strand
TACAATCTCTGCGCGACGAGTTCTTAACTTTAGCCCAAGCCAAGTTTTAAAATCATTATTGAATGGCAAAGCTGATTATCAAGGTGGAGATGAGTTTGATGATGAATAAAGATGTGCAAACAACCATGGATACGATCCCAGATAAAATGGGATTTAAAATCGGCGAAGCAGCCGACTACGTGGGAGTGAAACAGTATGTGCTCCGTTACTGGGAGACCGAGTTTGAAGCGCTCCATCCGCGCAAGTCGAGCAATGGCCAACGTTTTTACACGCGCAAAGACATCGAAATGGCCTTGACCATTCGCAAGCTACTCCACGAAGATCGTTTTTCCATTGAGGGCGCCAGAGCGGTGCTTAAAAAAATGAAGAGCCAAAAGTCGGCACAGCTCAAATCACAAAGCACGTCTCAAATTTCACCGATTTTAGAGGGCACCACTGTCGAACAGCTTGTTGAAAAACACCAGCCCGCAGAATTGCTGTTGAACAAAACGGTGGCGCAAACTCAGGTGGTTATGATTCCTCCTTCCGTCGAAGTGGTACAAAAGGCCATCGCCCAAAAAGAGCGCGAGCTCCAACAGAACTGGTCATCCTCACTCGATTACCTCCTCGAAGAAATCCGCCAAGCCCGCAAACGCCTCGCTTGAGGTACGCCGGCGTATACGAGAAAAGTGTGTGGCACCTTTTTCTACCTTTTTCGTGACAATTTTATTTTTACAGGCGAAAAAATAATCTTTATCTGCCTGTGGCGCAGCTTGGTAGCGCGCAACCTTGGGGTGGTTGAGGTCGCAGGTTCAAATCCTGTCAGGCAGACCAAATAACTTTGGGTCCAAACCGGACACATAGGTAACATATCATTCCGAAGACATAGGTAACAACCTCGGGCCAAAAGGATTAGCCAAAGGTTCTAGTTTTCTGCTTTCTTCGTCAAAATATCCGAGATCATAGTCCATAAATGTTACTAGCCATACACCATCGTCGGTTTCTTTTAATCCCACCGTTTGTCCTGCAAAGACCTGACTTAGATTTATTTTCATCTTCCCGATACAAATTCTTCCGCAACTCGTAACATCGATCGTTCGATCATGCATCGGGTATTCAACCGCTGGAAGACCTCGGTAGACTTTGTCCGATTTCGCATGGACTTCTGCTGGATACTTCATACCCAAAGCTTCATGCGGACGCTCGGTATTAAATTCTTCGATAAATTCATCGAACTTTGCCTGCTGCTGCAAAAAGTTTTGCCCCGCTGGTTTTGTCGTTTCTCTTTTCAAGGTCAAATGCATGCGTTCGTGGCGTCCATTGTCTTGTGGACAGCCGGGTTGCGATCTTTCGATCGCAATACCTAAACGCAGCCACCACACCGACATTCGACTTAAATTAAATAATGAGTTCGGTGAAGCAAATGGAACCCCATTGTCCGTACGGATCGCATTTGGTAATCCAAATTCTTTAAAAACTCTTTCGAAGATTGTCATTGCGTATTTTTCTTGTGTTGTCTCGAGGCTCTCGCACGCAAGTAAATATCGACTTTGATGATCCGTGATCGTTAGCGGGTAACAGTATTTTTTATTTCCGAGTAAAAACTGACCTTTGTAATCCGCACACCAAAGATCATTTGGATTAGCACTTTCAGACAACGCAGTTCCCATAGCACGATTACGCCTTCTTCCACGCGGCACAACTAAACCGTGACGATCAAGCACCGCGTGGATCGTGCTGACGGCTGGTGGTCTGATGTCAGGATATTTTCGGATTAATCTTTCTCGTAATTTCGGAGCGCCCCAGTGCGGCTTTTCTTTTTTCAAACTTAAAATACACTTTTCAATCTGCATCGGAAGTTGATTGGCGTATCGCACCGGCCGTCGACTTCGATCCGTCATTGCTTCAATACCGCATTCTTTGTAGCGATTATAAATCTTATAGCCAGTTTTTCTAGAAATTCCAAACTCGCGACATACGTCACTCATGGATTCACCATCTAAAAGCTTTGCTACAAACTTCATCCGTTCATCCATAACACTCTGTTCCTTCCATGGCATAACTTTCCCCCTTCATTAGGGAAAAGTGTAACCTATGTGTCCGGAATAAAGTGTTACCCATGTCTCGATATGGACACAATAGGCAACTTTTGGACCGGTAACCTGCCACCCGGCAGAGTTTAGGTTTTTTAAGTTGCGCACCGAGGCTTCAGAGGTAATCCCTGAAGCCTTTTTTATTTTCAAGTTTTGGTTATTTGGTCCGTTCTCGTTGGTTGTCACGTAGTAACCCTCAAGGCGGCCTTCTTTCATAAAAATAACATCATACATATTTCGAATCAGCCTTTTAAGCAGTGCCGGTTCAGTTTTGCTGATGGATTTTTTAAACCGCAATAATTTTTCCTCAATTGATAAAATGACATCTTTTGCGTCGAGCAGGTGATCTTGCTTTTGGTGAAGTTCCAAAAGATAGTTTTGATGCGTTTTTCTGACGCCGGATAACTTTTCAAGCTTCGTGGTTATAACTTCTTTTACATTCCCACTTAAAGCGTTATCAGATTAGGTTGTTGATCGGTGAGAAATCTGAAGTTAGAATTTTTTTGATGAAATCATTTTTACTTTCAGTATTTTTTATGTCGGCGCTCTCAGCATTCGCCAAATCCTCGGTTGAACCTTGGGCTCGATTTACTATTGAACCCGGCCATGCAAGTGATGGCCCCAATGGGGTTCACCTTAAATCAATTCGATTTCTTCCCGTCAAAGAGTCTAATCCCTTAGATCTGAATAAATGTGAATACGATTTATTTTTTGTGGGTCTGGAGACTGGTTTCCCGATGCTTATGAAGTTTGTAAGCTCGCAACTTCATATTATAAATCACATTTACCCTCTGATTCTGAAAGTGCAAATAGTGCTCCGACCGAGTGGGGAAAAACAAGCGGAGGCGTAAGAGTGGTTCATCGTAAAAATTTGCCTTCTGGTAGCACTAATCTTTTGAATCTTGAAATGCTCCTCACATCATCTTCTAAGGGAAAATTTGAAATTAAAGAGTTAACTGGGAGATATTTCTCATGGGCTGGTGATGGCAAGGGCTCATTCGGCGACAAAAAGCAGTATGCACCCACAAAATATCAACACTCATCGTTCTCGCATTCTCTAAAATACTAAATGGAAACACCGGAAATACATTCTTATTAGCAAAAAGTATTTTTATTGCTGTGCCGCTCACCTTGTTATTTTTTATTCCATTTTTGTTTGCAGACAAATTAAAACTGACATTTTGGTCAGCTTACTTTATTGGGCTCGCATTTCTTGGCGTGAGTTATGTAACCCATAAATGGATCATGACGAACTGGATGAGTTAGAGATTGCTGATAATACACTACCCAAAAAGGAGAACACACAGATGACAAAAGCTTACACATGCCTCTGGTCCAACACAAGTGCTTTGGAAA